>JAJXYG010000216.1 GCA_021780705.1 Bacteroidota bacterium | reverse complement strand
CATCAATGAAGTGAAAAAGGATATTCAGCAAGCGCGCATTTCTGAAAAGATGAAAGCACTGTTAACCATTGCCGGTAGCGTGCAAAAAGGAGGAAAGCAGGTAACTACCGATCAAATTGAAAAAGCAAGACTGGCAGGAGCAACGGACCGGGATATCCACGACACGGTCCTGATTGCGGCAATGTTCTGCATGTTCAACCGGTATGTGGATGGCCTCGCAGCCCATACGCCCACCGACCTGTCCTCCTACCCGCTAAGGGCAAGGCAAATAGCCGAGCATGGCTACGGAAATTACATCTTTTCAATCGCCCAACCCGTCTAAACCCATTCACCAAAACTTAAAAATGCAAAACAAAAAATGAAACAATTCATACTCTTCCTGGGAATGGCATGGCTCTCCATGATCCCTTTTCTCTCAAAGGCCCAGGACCACACCCTCAGCCTACAGGTTACCCAGACTGACGGGCAGCCGGTTGCCGGTGCCTCCATTCTGGTTAACAGGAGAAACACCCTGATTGCGGATGCACAGGGAATGTTCACCTTGACCGGTGAGAATAATTCCACACTTACCATAAGTGCGGTAGGCTTTAAATCCAGGACCCTTCGAACCGATACACTTAATTCGACCCGGATCGTTCTTTCCCGGGATGTGGCCAACCTGGATGAAGTGGTGGTTACCGGTCTGGCTACTTCGGTGAAACGAAGAAACCTGGCCAATGCAGTAACCACGATTTCCTCCAAAGAACTGGACGGGATAGCCCCATCCCAGACCTTCGACGAGGCCCTGGAAGGCAAAATTCCAGGCGCCTATATCAATGCGAATTCAGGGGCACCGGGAGGTGGCATTTCTGTCAAACTCCGCGGGGTTACCTCCGTGTACGGCAATACCCAACCGCTTTACGTGGTGGACGGGGTGTTTGTAGACAACAGCTCCACCTCGGCAGGTTTGAATGCCGTCACCAATGCCGCAAGTGGAGGGTCTCCTACCTCCACCCAGGACAATCCTTCCAGTCGAATTGCGGACCTCAATCCGGAAGATATTGCAGACATTGAAATCCTCAAGGGCGCTTCGGCGGCTGCCATCTATGGTTCACGCGCAGCAGCAGGGGTGGTACTCATCACCACCAAAAGAGGCAGGCAGGGAAAAACCGCGATTTCTCTGTCGCAGGATGTGGGTCTGATCACTGCCAGGAAATTGCTGGGAGTGAGACAATTTACCGCAGACCGGGCCGCCAGTCTCTCCAGCGACAGCGCCACCAGTGCCGCACTTCGACAGGAATTCCTGGATGCCCAGGCTGCCGGCCACATTTATGATTATGAAAAAGAAATTTATGGCAATACCGGCTTTGCCAGAAATACGGATCTCAGTATTACCGGCGGAAATGCCCAAACTTCTTTTTTCTTTTCTGCCGACCAAAAAGATGAAGGGGGGATCGTGAAGAGAACCGGCTACCGGAATACCAGTATGCGGCTGAACCTGGATCATCATATTTCTCAAAAGATAAAAATTGGCATCAGTACCAATTATATCAATTCTTCTGCGGACAGGGGATTGTTTGGCAATGACAACGTAGGGGTGACTACCGGCATAGCCCTGTCTTCCACCCCTTCTTTCGCCCAATTGCATCCCGATGCCAAGGGCAATTTCCCGGTCAATCCATTTGCGGCGGCCAATCCATTGCAAACCATCGCCCTCATGACCAATAACGAAACCGTGAACCGGTTTATCACAGGATTGAACCTGGAAGCCACCCTGCAAAGCAACCAGGTCAGTACTACCCGGTTAATAGCCCGCGGGGGATTTGATTTTTATGACCTTCAGACCAGTGCCCTGTTTCCTGGAACCCTGCAATGGCAGGCCATCAATAAAGGCACCTCCATCCAGGGATTTACCAAAAATCTGAACACCAACTACCTCGCTTCAGTGGTCAATACCTTTACCCCTTCAAATCACGCATCACTCACCACCTCAGCTGGTTTGACCCAGGAAACCGGTGATTATGACAATCTGCTAAATGTAGCTTCCCAGGTAATAGCCGGACAGAGCAACATCAACCAGGCCGGGGCATTGAATGCCACCCAATTTCGAAACAAATATCTGAACACCGGTCTTTTCATTCAGGAAGAAGCCAATCTGTATGATGCCCTTACCCTGACTGCAGGGGTACGATTCGACAGAAGCAGCAATAATGGCAACGAATCCGTATTCTATACCTATCCCAAGGCCGGAATATCCTGGGATCTTACCAGGGCAGGCGTAATCCCTGAAGGGTTTTTGGACAACCTTAAATTGCGGGCAGCTTATGGACAAGCCAACAATGTGCCCGTATTTGGCAGCAAGTTCACCGGAATGGTCATCTCCAATATCAATGGCAATCCCGGGGTGATTGTCAGCACCCAGCAGGGAGACCCGTCCATTAAACCGGAGCGGCAGAAAGAATTTGAAACCGGTATAGATTTCAGCATGCTCCACAGCCGGGTAGGATTGGAACTGACCTATTATGACAAGACTATTCATGATTTTCTTATGTTGCAAAGCCTGCCATCTTCCTCAGGCTATTCCAGCAAATGGGTAAATGCGGGTGACCTTCGAAATCGCGGCGTCGAACTGGGCCTGAATGCCGTTCCGGTGGAAAGCCGGATTGTCACCTGGAATACTTCCGTCAATTTTTGGCTGAACCGGTCCAAGGTAACCCGGCTAATCATTCCTCCGGTACCTCAGGGTTCTTTCGGCTATATTCTCGGCTCCTTCCAGATCCAGGAGGGGAAATCCGCCACCCAGATCGTAGGGCTCAATGGTAATGGAGTCGGGGTGTTGGGCGATGCCGAACCCAAATTCCAGATGAACACCTACAATGAAATTACCTTCTTTGGAAAATGGAGTCTCCGGTTCCTGCTTCACTGGAAGGAAGGGGGTGACAACATCAACCTGACCTCTTTGGAAAATGACTTTGGTGGCACCAGTGCCGACTATGACAAGATAACCAACAAATTAGGGGTACCCGATGCTGTTTATCGCATGATGCAAATCGGGACCTCTGCCCGGATATTCGTGCAGGATGCCAGTTACCTTCGCCTACGGGAAATAGGGTTGTATTATTCCTTCAACAAGATTCCCGGCCATATGGTAAAGAGGATACGGGTCGGCGTTTCCCTGAATGATTACCTAACCATCACTCATTACAAGTCGTATGATCCCGAAGTGTCCAACTTTGGGTTCGGAGCTACCCAACAGGGCCTGAGTACGGGGCTTTCCACCGGAGTGGACGTGGACCCGTATCCTTCCAGCAAGCGGGCAGATTTTCATATTTCATTCGACTTTTAATCAATAATTACTTTTATCATGAAAAAGAATATCAGCATACAAATTGCGGCCATTTCCCTATTATCCACCTTGTTTTTTGCGTGTAAAAAGGACTACGGGAATTTAAACGGTCCCACCGTAGAGGCCTACCAGAGCAATGCTACCATTGCCGAATTGAACAACCTGGTCAGCGGGACCGAATCCGGCATGCGAAATTCCATCGCATTCTATCTGGATGATGTGGGAATCATTGGAAGAGAGTTTTATCATTTCTCGAATTCAGAACCACGGTATGTCACTGACCTGTTAGGGGCCAATAATGCCACCTTAAGCGGCAGCAATTTCTATATTACTTCCCCTTGGGCATCCCGCTACCGGGTAATCAAAAACTGCAATGTACTCATTGATGCAGCCACGCATTCCACTCTGATCACCGATGTGCAACGAAAAGCCTATACTGGTTTTGCCAAAACCATCATGGCCTACCAGCTATTACTGAATCTTAATCTTACAGATTCAAATGGCATCCGGGTGGATGTGGCTGATCCCAATAACCCCGGACCTGTGGTGGATTATGCGACGGGGCTCTCAGACATTTCTTCCCTGCTGGACCAGGGAATGACTGACCTTTCAGGCGCTGAGGTGGAATTCCCCCTGGCGGGATTCGGGTCATTCAATGACAGCCCGGGTCTGGTAAAATTCAACCGTGCACTGGCAGCCCGGGTTGATGTGTATCGTCAAAACTGGAGCGAGGCATTAACTGCCTTAAGTCAATCCTTCTTTGATTTAAACGGAGATTTCTATATGGGAGTAAACTCTGTTTTTGGAACCGGTTCCGGTGATCAGTTGAACCCGGCCTTTATTCCTCAAAATCAAAACGGGGAGGTACGGGTTGCCCATCCGTCTTTCGCGCAGGACATCCTGCCGGGGGATGACCGTATCAACAAAGCCACCCTGCGTAATACCACGGCTTCAATTCCAGCCGGTTTAAGCAGCAACCGGGATGTCTGGGTATACACTTCTGCCACTGCCCCCATCCCGATAATCAGAAATGAGGAATTGATCCTAATTTATGCGGAAGCCAATATCCAGTTGAATAATTTCAACAATGCGGTTATGGCATTAAATATTATTCGCCATAGGCACGGTCTTGCAGACTACAGCGGCGCACTTACCCAACTGGCCCTGACAGACGAAATGCTTTACGAGCGAAGGTACTCCCTGTATTTCGAAGGACACCGCTGGATTGACCTGAGGCGTTACAACCGGTTAAATGAACTGCCGCTTGACCGTCCGGGTGACAATGTGTGGACTGAATTTCCATTACCAGTAACAGAATAAGTACGGGAAGGATGAGCTGCCGGGTAATGGAATGTCCCCGGGCGGAAGATAAACCCGGCAGCCCTCCCTGCTTGCCATTATTCACTGATAATTTCAAAATCAAAAAGGCCTCATTTTTCGATTGACAATACCAGGAACCTGTTATACCTTCACAATACCCATTGTGGATAGAACCTAAATCGGGTTTGTGTAACAGTTACCCCAAAAGAATCCCTCCCGGAATATTTCTGGGCATACCAGGAATTCTGGCATTACCATAACACCCATTACCAGGATACCCACCCATAAATAGTCAGAATTAGGTATACCAAAGGCAATCGGGAGCCCTTAATTTTGAGCACGCCCAGTTGGGAACGCAAGGAGCCTGAAAAAAAATTAAATTTACTCCCCTCAGCAACAGAAATATAATAGCCATGGCTGATCCCGAAACTTCCCTGTCCCCTCTATATCTGGAATGCATCGTAGGCAAGGATT
>JAJXYG010000292.1 GCA_021780705.1 Bacteroidota bacterium | reverse complement strand
CCAGGTCATCTACAATGGCCGGAATTTCCCGGCGAAGATATCCGTCGTTGTCAATGCTTCCGATAATCTGCTCGGCAATCCTCATCTGGTGGGCGTCCAGGGTCAGCATGGACAACTGGGATTTCAGCATCTCATAAAAGGAGATCTCCACCCGGTGGGGAATGGTCTTGTTTTCACCGGAATCCCCGTAATTGTCATCACGGTAGCGGTAATCCCCCACATCCCCATCGGAATCATTAATGTATTCGCTGAGATCCAGGTTGTCATACTCTTCCTCCGATCCCTCCTTTTCAAAATCCTCCTCCTGGCTATCAAAATCCTCCTGGGCGTTGTCGTAATTGTCTTCATGACCTTCCTCCCCGGTCTCAAGAGCGGGGTTTTCTTCCATTTCTTCCTTGATCCTTTCCTCCAGGTGCGCCGTAGGTACCTGCAGCAATTTCATGAGCTGAATTTGCTGAGGTGACAGTTTCTGCAATAATTTTTGTTGCAACCGCTGGCTTAAAGACATTTCTTTCGGGTTGATTTAGGTTGTAAATTTACACACAAAGGTAACAATATGAATTTTTGGAATAAAATTTGTGGAGCCGCCCTGGTGATCGGGTTCACAATCCACGGAGTTTCGGCCCAGTCCCGGTTTACACCCTATTCCCACCCGGTGGCTGTCCGGCACATGGATTCCCTGATGCGTTCCCAGGGTGATTCGGTAGTCATTTTTTCCCAAAATCATTTCTTTGAGGTGCCGCGCACCTTATCCCCGGTATCGGGAGATTATATGGTCCGCAATTATGGATTTTTCTGCCGCCAGGAACTCCATTTTGAACAGCGTACCCGAATTCCCCTCAGGGTCAGGCTGGGATCGGTAGAAATCTGTGATCATTATGAAGGTAAGGACCGGTAATGTTACAAAATTTCTAAAATGAAGGAGCCGGGATCAAATTCCCCGGTCCGATTGAATGTTTTTATAATTTTGCCCCCATGTTGAAACACACTGCTACCCAAAAGAACCTGGAAAGGTTACTTTTCCTCCTGATGATTTTTCTGCCTCTTTTCGGTAAAAGCCAATTGATTACCGATACCACGGGCCTGCAAACCAAAATCGACAGTACGCTCAATGCGCAGAAAGCGGATTCCGTATTGCGGATAAAAAATTTCAGTCCATTTTTTTCCGTGCATGTGGACAGCACCCTGGACTACCAGTTTATTTCGAATAAGGATCCCAGAGAGTATTACTGGTACCTGCGAAATGCACCAGTCGGGGTAAGGATCAACAAAGACAACGGGACACTCTTTTTCAAGGCAGACAAGTCCTATTTCCTGAGCGGGAAACTCAAATATGATTACAAGTACAAGGTGGAGATGGGACTCCAGAACCTCGACGACCCCGAGGATCACCTGGATACCACTTTTACCCTGGTATTTTTCAATACCGACATCATTCCTTCCCGGATCAAGCCCACGGTAGGAGAAGATGTAGTGGCTTCCGAAGGGGATACCATTTCCTTCAAGTTGCAGTGTGAAGAAGGGAGTTTTCCAATTGAATACATCACCTACCTGTCAGATTTTCCCATTAATTCCCTCACCCGGGTGGCCCAGTGCGGCGATACCTTTACCTGGGCCATTCCCTATGATGTGATCGCCGATAATGACAATGAAAAGGTAAAAACGGTGCCGGTGAGATTTATCGGCGTGAACAAATGGATGGAGCATGATACTACGGTAGTAAATATTCTGGTAAAACAATCCATCAACTATCCCTTCCGCAATATCGCCTTCAATAAAATCTATGCAGAAATCCAGAAGTATATCGTGGAACTGAAGAGCACCTTCCGGATACTGGATCAGCAAATCCACCACACCAAAAAAGCCCGGACGGCATTTGATCTTACCTCTGCTTCTACGGCCCTGGGCGGGACCATCTTTTCTTCCATGCCCAGCCAGGGATCGAAAACCACCGGGCAGATCCTTCCCAGTGTGGGGGTAGCCCTCGTACCGGTGAAAGAAGCGGTGGCACCCAATAAAAGTGATGTACAAAATTCGGCCACCCTGGTACGAAGTGACATCAAACGCCTCGAATACCTGCTCTCCGATAACATCCTGGTAGGAGACAAGGATCCGGAAGTCGTTCACAAAACCCAGAAATTAAGCGATGAGCTCAACCAGGTACAGCTGCAGCTGATCGATGTGCCGGTTGTGGAAGACAGCACCAGCAGCAAGGAGCTCGACCGCTATTTCAACGACCCCAGGGTGAACAAGAAATACCGGCTCCACTGACCGGCGCCCCTGCCAATACCTGCTAGTCGTGCAGGAATTTCTCTATAATCGGAAAAAGCTTATCCGGCTGTTCGACCTGGGGATTATGACCCGATTTCTCAAACATCACAAACTCGGCCTGCGGGCAATAGGTCTTGAACTTGATCATCATGGCAGGAATGGCCACCCGGTCGTACCTGCCTCCGTAAATCAGTACCGGCATCCGCAGATTCTTCAGCTCCTTGCGGTAATCAAAGGAGCCAATGTCACTGCCGACCACAAAGTCACCGTCCCTGCCTACCATCTGGTAATATAGCTTCGAATTGAATACATGGGGATAGGGCTTTGCACCCTGCTTCAGAAAATTGTTGGGATTATAGGCATAGAGAAATCCATAAGGCACTTCGCTATACAGTCTCATGTGTTCGGGATCACTGGATACCGCTCCGGCATTGCGGATCATCATCAGGGAATCCCAGACCTCCGGGTAATTGGTCTTGATCTCATGATTGCTGTTGTCGTCATTGGCCTGCCACATCAGGTAACTGTGAAAGGTATTGGCCAGGATCAGGTGGCTGACATGGGACGGGTACTTGAGGGCATACCCCTGGGCGACCACCCCGCCATAGGAATGACCCAGGACATTCCACTTCTCAAAATGAAGGGCCTTCCTGAGTCCTTCAATGTCATCAATATCGCGGGCGAGGGTGTACTGCCTGACATCAGTGGCGGTATCGCTCTTGCCTCTGCCAAAGGCATCGAAGTACACGATCTCATTGTCTTTGGCCAGGCTGTCAAATGACCGGTAGCCGATATGGGCTTCTCCCGGACCTCCGGGAATAATGACCAGGGGATCTCCGTGGCCCACCAGGACTACCCACAGGCGGGCTCCGTTGACCATGACATATTTTCCATCAGTATAACTGGAGGGATATGGTTGGGCACCAGCCTGAAAGGCAGCAAAAAGTAAAATCAGAAGGCAGAATTTTTTCATAATGATGGTTTTGGGTGTGCAGTTGCTTTCCCGAAAGTAGGATTATTTTGTGATACAGCTCCCTGCCGGCCCGCCTGTAAAGCCCTGCGAAAGCTGACCTTACCCCCAATCCCGGCTTCCTTTTTTCCATAATCTAGTGGTAACTTTAGGTAGTGAAATCGCTACTTGTGATACCGGCCTTCCTGCTCCTCGGGACCACCCTGGTGTGTGCCCAGCAGGAAGCCTCTTTTCGCGAAGGGGCGGCCATCCCTGAATCCGTGACCGGATCCACGGCCACCATTGCTGCCTATATCAGGAGCCACGCTTCCAGTGGCTCCGACCAGGTTAAGATGGCCTATGGATGGGTCATTACCCATATTACCTATGACATCCGCAGCAGGGACCTTGTCATCCTCAACGAAGACCGGGGTATCCTGATCCGCTCGGCCCTGGAAAAAAGAAGGGGGGTATGTGAAAATTTTGCCTACCTCTTTGCTGACCTCTGCAAAAACCTGGGCTTCCCCGCCCTTGTGGTCGGAGGCTATACCCGCCAGAACGGTGCGGTAGACAGAAGCCCCCATGCCTGGGTGGCTGTACAACTGGACAATGAGTGGGCCCTCTATGATCCCACCTGGGATGCGGCGGATGTCCGCTACGGCAGGGTGGCATACTTCCGCACCTCCCCGGAAGTATTTATACAGACCCACATGCCCTTTGATCCGCTTCTGCAGTTTGTTAACCGCCCGCTGAGTTATGATGAGTTCCGAAAGGGCCGGATGGAGGGGGACCCAGCATCCGGAGTTTGGGATTATAAAGATTCTGTCGCCCATTACCTGAAGATGAGTCCCCTGGAACAGTATCTTTCTGCCGAGAGAAGAATCCAGCACAACGGGACCTCCAATTCCATGATTGACACCAAGATCACCCAGCTCAGGATGGAAATTGAAATCATCCGCCAGGAGGAGGACTCGGCCCATTACCAGGGAGCCGTCAATGCGTATAACCAGGCGGTAATCCTGCTCAATGATTTTATCAACTACCGGAACAACCGGTTCAAACCTGCCCGCAGTGATTCTGAAGTGGAGGCCCTATTTTCAGGGATGCAGGACCAGATCACTGCCGCCCGTACCCAGATCAGGCTGGTCAATGAATCCAAGGCTACCCTGACCCTGGACACCGGAGGGCTGGAAGAAGCGCTTGGCAAACTGGAGCGAGAGATCTCATCTGAAAAAGATTTCTATCGCGCCAATCGACCCAGGCGCTAAACCCTCAGAACCGGAAATCGGATGTAAAAAAAAGCCCTCCCGGTTCGGGGAAGGCCTCCTATAAATATGTTACCTGTTTATTGTTGTTTTCTCTCCAGCAACTTGAAGAACTGATCGAGTTGCGGAAGAATGACGATCCGGGTCCTGCGATTCAGGGCGCGGTTGGCAGCAGTGCTGTTGTCCACTACGGGATCATATTCCCCACGACCGGCAGCTACAATCTTGGCAGGGTCAAGACCATATTCGTTCTGAAGGATGCGTACCACGGCAGTAGCCCTCTTCACACTCAGATCCCAGTTGTCCAGCAATACCCCGCTGTGATAAGGCACATTGTCGGTATTTCCTTCCACCATGAACTGAATATCCGGCTGGGCTTTAAGTACGGCAGCTACCTTTCCGAGTACTTTTCGGGCCTTTTCAGTCACATTGTACCGGCCGCTGTTAAAGAGCAGCTTGTCAGAAATATCAATGTACACGACTCCCTTGTCCACCTTAATATTGATGTCCTGGTCGTTCAGGTCTCCAATGGCTCCTTTCAGGTTCATGACCAGGGCCATGTTGAGAGAATCCTTTTGGGCCAGTGAAGCCTGAAGGCTGGTAATATAAGCGTCTTTGGCGCCAATATTTTCCATGGACTTTTTGATGCTTTCA
>JAJXYG010000006.1 GCA_021780705.1 Bacteroidota bacterium | reverse complement strand
CCAATAGCCGGTAGGGTTTTAGAGGCTGCTACATCCCCTCTCTCTGATCTTCCTTCGTTTGGAAGGAAGCGTTTTCCAAATGGTAAATATGTGTGAGACAATGGGTTATTATATCCTGGTACCCGGGAAATGAGCTTTCAGGGATTTTTTTGGATTTTATTCACGGGTCAGTCCCGCAGGGTTTTTCCGGTCCTCCCAAAGGGGAACTGTAAAGTTCAGGCTACCAGTTAGGATCGCCTTAATGCGGTTTTCTATCTTTTGGGGGGGCATCTTTTTAGCGTATGCCGCAAATTCAAACAAAAATGGGCAATGAATTCTAAAATTAGGATACTATCACTGCAATCGGACCCGGAAGATGCAAGTGCTATTGAATGTTTCCTGAAGGGATCGGGCCTTGAGTTTCAGTTCACACACGTCAGTGACCGTAAAAGTTTTGAAAGGGCTCTGGATAATTGTAACCCCCAGGTAATCCTGTCCGATTATCCAGGTGCGGAATTCGGAGGAAAAGAAGCAATTACTCTTTGCCGTAAGGTGGTGCCTGAGGCACCCTTAATTTATATAGCTGACCGTATGAATGGTGCCCTGGTGTATGACAGCATCAAAATCGGGGGTGCCGGTTTTTTCATCAAAAATTCACTGGAAGGCCTTCCTGCACTCATCAGGAGGTATGGCAATCGAAGCCCGCAGGCAGGGTCACAGTTGCTCGCGGCCAAACGGGCATCACTTCTTGATAAGCTGTTCGGCGCACATGGCACCTCTGATGGCCTGCCTGATCTGTTGTGGATATGCAGGCCGGATGGCAGGATCAGTTCCCT
This sequence comes from Bacteroidota bacterium, assembly GCA_021780705.1. Taxonomy (GTDB): domain Bacteria; phylum Bacteroidota; class Bacteroidia; order Chitinophagales; family Chitinophagaceae; genus Ginsengibacter. The sequence continues at coordinate 4,343 of JAJXYG010000006.1, read as the reverse complement.
TCGTATCCCTGGCATGCAAACCTTCCAGTTCAATGTGGAAGCATATACAGGTAAAGATATCCGGGATTTCCTTGATCCGGAAGTGGGGGAGCAGGTCGGCCGGAACCTGTCTGTCATTGCAGGCGGAGGGCAGGCACCTGCCCATGAATTTCAATGGACCTCCTCACAGGGAACCGTGGAATTTGAAGTGCAGTATACTCTCTGGAGTGATAAGTTGGTTTTGGTACTGATGCACGACCTAACCCGGCAGAAAACCCTGGAACGGGAACTGCTTAAGGAAAAGGTCATCTCTGAATCTTTGATTCACAGTCTGCCTGGGGTATTTTACCTGATCACGGCAGAAGGACAGTTTTTGAAGTGGAACAGCAATTTTGAAAATGCGACCGGGTATTCTACGCATGAAGTGTATGATTTGTATCCCTTTGACCTATTCGGGGAGGAGGAAAAAGAATTGATGGCGAAAAAAGTAGCTCATGTCTTTGAGGTTGGGGAAGACAGTGTGGAAGCTAACTTCTTGCTGAAAGACGGAACCCGGAAATTTTATTACCTCACGGGGAAAGCAGTGGAATATGAAGGCAAGAAGTGCCTGATTGGAGTAGGGCTCGACCTTTCCGAAAGAAGGGCCGCAGAAGAAGTCGTAGAGCGAAACGAGGCCAAATTGAGCGCCCTGGTACAACAGGCAGCTGATGGAATTACTATTGTGGATGAAACCTACCGGTTCGTGGAGGTGAACCGGAAATTTTGTGAGATGGTCGGATATTCCAAGGAGGAACTTCTCCAAATGAAGGTCACTGAACTTCCCATCATGGGTCCAGGGGACCCGGCCCTGAAGTTCGATGAGATTAAAGGGGGTCATACCGTACTTACCGAGAGGAATTTCAAAAGAAAGGACGGTACCCTTGTTACCGTGGAGATCAGCGCTTCCATGATCCAGGGGCAATATTTCCTGAGCTTTATCAGAGACATCACCGAAAGGAAGCGGACCAGTAAATTGATGGAAGGGGAAAGGAAAATAATGGAAATGATTGCCACTGGTCAGCCCCTCAAAGAGATACTCGATGAAATCGTCATTAATTATGAGACCATTTGCAATCACTCGGTCTGTTCCATTTTATTGATGGATCCTGAACGCCGGACCCTGTCATTTTGTGCGGCTCCCCATCTGCCGGTGGCTTGTAGTGAAATTGATCCGCAAACCCTGACGCCTGCCCCTGGGCAGGACCCGGAAACGGGACCGCTGCAAAAGGAGCAGATCCGGATAATTGATATCGCCCAAAATCCTGAATGGACCAGGTACCGCGTAAAGATTCTGAAGGAGGGGCTGCTGGCCTGCTGGACCGCACCAATTTGTGATGTGAAGGGTTCGGTACTGGGGAGCTTTGCTATTTTCCGGCGCCAGGCAGGAAGCCCTGCCAGTGAGGAATTACTGCTCATGGACCGAGCTTCCAACCTCGTGAAGATTGCCCTGGAAAGAAATAAGAGTGCACTGGAACTGCAAAAAAGAGAGGAGAAGTTCAGGACGATGATCGAAAGCATTTCCGATGCCTTTGTAGCAGTGGATCATCATTGGAAATATACCTATGTAAACCAGAATGCAGGTTCGCTCTTTGGAAAGGAGCCTTCCCAGCTTATCGGGAAACATCTTTTTCTGGAATTTCCAGATAGTGCGGGTAAGTCTTTCAGGCAGGCCTGTCAAAAGGCCCTGAGGGAGCAGAAGCCTGTGAGCTTTTCTGAATTTTACCCTCCCTTTAACCGGTGGCTGGAAAATTCCATTTATCCTTCTGGGGAAGGCATCTCTATATATTTCAGGGATGTGACCCGTCAGAAGCAGGCAGAACAAAAAATTATCAAGAGCAGTCGTCTTTATTATTTTATCAGCCAGTTTAACCAAATGATCATTCATGCGGGTAATGAGACGAGCCTTTTCAGACAGGCTTGCGACATCGCAGTGAATGTGGGCAATTTCAATCTGGCCTGGATCGGGATCCTCAATCCGGATACCGGCCGCCTGGAGCCGATGATGTACAGCGGGTATCAGACGGATTATGTTTCCTACCTGAACATTTCTGTGGAAGAGGGAAGTATCGAAGCAAAGGGACCTTCCGGACAGGCCATCTCGATGGGGAAGACCATTTGCAGTAACGACATCGAAAACGACCCCAAAATGGCACCCTGGAAACAGGAAGCACTCAGGAGAAATTACCGGTCTTCCATCGGGCTGCCGATCCGGAAATTCAAAAAGGTAATCGGGGTATTCAATTTGTATTCCGATACCAAGAATTTCTTTGATGAAGAGGAGATTTCCCTGTTGGAAAAAGTCACCGGCGATATTTCCTTTGCGCTGGAAATTTATGAAAATGAGGCCCTTAAGCAAAAGGCCGACGAAGAAATCATTCGATCCAACCGGCAATTTCAGAATCTGGTGGAAAGCATCTCAGGGGTGTATTGGGTTAATGACCTGTCCAATTATCAAACCCTTTACATCAGTCCCTCTTATGAAAAGATATGGGGCAGGAGTTGTGAAGACTTGTACCGCAATCCTTCCGATTTTATTAATTCCATCCATCCTGAAGACCGGGAGACCATCATTGAAGCACACCGCAACATCGGCAGTTCGAGCATGGCCCAGGTAAACTACCGGATCATCCGGCCTAACGGAGAAGTAAGGTGGATTTCTGCCAAAACCAATGTAGTCACTGATCAGGATGGCAAACAGCGGGAGTATGGATACGCCGAAGACATCACCGAAAGAAAGATGGCCGAAGCCAACCTCCTTGAAAGCGAAAACCGGCTGAAGACCATCCTCGATAATGAACCGGAGTGTGTCAAATTGCTGAATGAAAAGGGGGAGTTGCTGGAAATGAACCCGGCAGGTCTCACCATGCTGGAGGCGGATTCCCTGGAAAAGGTCCGGGGAGCCCGGGTATCGAGTATGCTCAAGGAGCCTTATCGCAGCCGGTTTGAGGCAATGATAAAGAACGTTTTTGAAGGCAGGGATGAAAAGATGGAATTTGAAATAACCGGTCTGAAGGGCACCCACCGCTGGATGGAAACCAGTGCGGTGCCACTCAGGGATGCCCAGGGGAAGATTGTATCCATGCTGAGTGTGACCCGGGATATTTCTGACCGAAAGAATGCCGAGGAGGTGGAAAAGCAATTGACCCAGAAAGTACTCAAGGGTGCAGAAATCGCCCGGTTTGGATTTATTGACTGGGACCTGGAATCCAACCAGGTAAGCCTTTCCCAAAAGGTCAACGAGATCTATGGAATTCCGGAGGAAACCCTCGATTGTGGAGAATTCATCAAAAGTGTGGTCCACCCGGACGACAAGGGATATGTGGATGAACAGCTTCAAATGGCCATCCGGGGAGACAAGGAATATAATATTGACCACCGGATCATTGATGGCTCGGGAAATGTGGTCTGGATCAACGCAAGGGCGGAACTCATCCGAGACACCGAGGGCAAGCCGGTCCGCATGTTCGGTACCGTACTGGACATTACCGAAACCAAAAATGCAGAACTGCAGATCAAAGCTTATAATGAACGGTTGCGCCAGCTTACCGCCCACCTTCAGCGGATCCGGGAAGAAGAAAGAAAGCGGATCGGAAGGGAGATCCATGATGAACTGGGCCAGCAACTCACGGCCATCAAAATGGACATCGCCTGGATAGAAAAGCACGTAGAAAATCCCCAGCCGGCTGTAAGGACCAAGCTTAGAAATATGATCGAGTTACTGGATGGGTCCAACCAATCCGTCAGAAAGATTCTCAATGAACTCAGGCCCACGATCCTGGACAATAACGGATTGGTGGAGGCCATGGAATATCATGCCCGGCAATTTACCTCCAGTACGTATATTCCCGTTCTTTTCAGGTATGTGGACCAGGATATGGAATTAAATGAACAGACTTCCACCTGTATTTTCCGGGTATTCCAGGAGTCGCTGACCAATATCATGAAATATGCACAGGCCACGGAGGTGCGCATTTCAATTGCCATTAAATTTGGCAAGGTACTCGTAGCAATAGAAGATGATGGTATCGGATTTGACTTAAGGGAAATTGATACGAAGAATACCTTCGGAATCATCGGGATGAGGGAAAGGGTGCGCGCCATGGGAGGTGATTTTGAAGTAGAGTCCAAACCGGGAAAAGGAACCCGTATTTCTATAATTTTACCACATCAGAAATTTCCGATCACATGAAGAAAGTGTTGCTTGCAGATGACCATAGTTTTGTCCGGTTGGGATTGGTGCAAATTCTAAAAGATGAGTATCCCTCCATGGTTATCAAAGAGGTTTCAGACGGGCAATCTCTGGTGAACGAAGTGAGCCTGCATGA
>JAJXYG010000155.1 GCA_021780705.1 Bacteroidota bacterium | reverse complement strand
CGGATCAATTCCTCAGTTTTACCGCTGAACATGCTGCCGCAAATCACCTCAATCCATCCCCTCCTCTCTCCCGTCAAACTGGGTTCAATGAACATTTTTGTATTTCTTTTTGGTTTTTAATTTTTAATTTAGCCTGAATTGTGCAAGAATAAATTGATTTTGTCTCAATCCAAAATCAAAGATTTGATATCCTGAAAAAATAAAACTCAATTTTTTTTATGGAGCGAGTGTCCACTCTAATCAAAAAATTACAGAGGCAATTGGATGAAAACGCGACTCCGGTAATGCTCTTACACACCGTCCAGATGCTTCAGGCTGAACTGCAGGGCAAAACTATGGATTCCCGGATGATTAAGGAGCAGGAAAAAGTAGCCGTCATCATGCCCAAGACGATTCCCGGTGCACGTCAGCTAAATCCAGACCCCCCCCCACTGGCTCATAGTCCCGCTACCGGGGAAGAGGACAGCCTTTTTGAGCGTTACGGCTATAATCACCAGGCCAGTCCTCAGGAACCCCAGAATTCTCACCCACCCGCGAACGGACATGCTTATGATGAGCCTGATACCGGGGATTTGAGGTATGACCCGTTGGAGGAGGTGCCTACCCTTTCACATCAAAGACCCTCTGAACAGAAATTGTACAGTGATGAAGAACTTAAAATTGATTACCCGGAATCGCTCAATGATGTACTTAAAGAAGAAAGAATAGAACTTTCCCAAAAACTTACTGATGCGCCCATCAAAGATCTTAAAAAGGCGATTGGGGTTAATGACCGCTTTTTATTTATCAATGAACTGTTTCGCGGGGATGAATCCATGTATGAAAGAAGCATCAAGACCATCCAGAATTTTTCCATCCTGGCTGAGGCCGAATACTGGATACGCAGGGAATTAAAGATCAAGATCGGATGGATGGATACCCACCCGGTGGTCAAACAATTTGATCAGCTGGTCAGAAGGCGGTTTGCCTGAATATACTCCACAATTTTTTGGGAAGCCCCGGCATTGCGGTAAATATAATTTCGCGAGGCCTGGCCCATCAGGGTAATCTCTTCGGAATGAAGAAGCAGTTCTCCTACTACCTTTTCCAATTCAAGGGCATTTTCAATACTCACCGCCCCTCCCGCTTCAATTAATTCCACTGCTTCATAGTGCTTTTCGTATTCTGGTCCGAAAATGACGGGTTTGCCATATACGGCCGCTTCCAGGATATTATGCAGGCCGTCGTAGCCAAACCCCCCTCCCACATAGGTAAGCGTTGCATAATGGTAGAGCCGGGAAAGCATGCCAATATTGTCAATAATCAGGCAATTGGACGCAGTTATATCCACATTTGAGGAGTCCTTGATCATTTCCCCGTAGCGGACCGATCCGGGGAATTCTCTGCTGACCTCCTCAATTCGTTCGGCATCCACTTCGTGGGGAGCAAAAATAAATTTGATATCGGGGTGAGTTTTTACAAAATGGGTCCATTCGATTTCATCATCTTCCCAGGTACTTCCTGCCACAATGACCCTGGAGGTTCCACAGAAGGCGGATATGCCTTCCACTTCCATAAAATTTTCTGCAACCTGGATGACCCGGTCGCACCGGGTATCCCCGGAAACGGTGATTTGGCGAGGATCCACGAGTCTTTCCAACTGGATGCGGGAGGAGTCATTCTGAAGGAAAAAATGGGTAAAAGCGCCCAGCATTTTTCGGTAAAAGCCTCCATACCATTTGAAAAACGGCTGGCGGGGTTGGTAAATTCCTGAGATCAGCAGCAGTGGGATGCCCTTTTTTTGGATTTCGCTGAGGTAATAAAACCAGTATTCATATTTAACCCAGAGGATCAGGTCGGGTTTGAATATCGAGATCAGCCTTCGGGCATGGGAGGGGCTATCCATCGGCAGGTAATAGATCTGATCAAAATCCGGGGTCCGACGGGCAATCTCATACCCTGAAGCAGAAAAAAATGTGATCACCAGTTGTACATCAGGAAAGGCTTCCCTGATTTTTCTCAGGACAGGTCGTCCCTGTTCAAATTCTCCAAGGCTTGCACAATGCATCCATACCTTTTTGCGGTCATTCTGGGGATAATTTTCCCGTAGGTTGGAGAAAAAGTTGCGCCTTCCTTTAATCCAAAGCGCGGCTTTTACATTCCAAAATCGAACCAGACGGATCGCACTTAAGTAGATCAGCAGAAAAAGTCGGTAAAATACAATCAAAGCCAGGGGTTTCTTTACAAATCTAAATTCTAATTTTAAAATAACTTCTGTCAATTTGAAATTTACTTTTCTTTTTTCAATCAGTATCTTTGGACCGCTCAAAAAATAAAGTATGAGACCTATACAAATGGTCGATTTAAGGCAGCAGTATGCCCAGATCAAAGATGAAATAGACCGTTCCATCATGGAGGTCCTCGAAACGGCCCAGTTTATCGGAGGTCCGGTGGTGAATGGTTTCAGCCAGAGCCTGGCGAAATACCTCGGAGTGCGCCATGTGATACCTTGTGCCAACGGGACCGATGCCCTCCAAATTTCGATGATGGCCCTCGGTTTGCAACCCGGTGATGAGGTTATCACCCCCTCTTTCACCTATATTGCCACCACGGAAGTAATTGCCCTTTTGGGTCTGAAACCCGTTTTTGTGGAAGTGGACCCCGACACCTTCTGTCTGGAGCCTGAGGCAGTGGCAAAAGCCATAACTCCGAAGACCCGGGCCATTGTACCCGTGCACCTTTACGGGCAATCTTCAAAGATGGAAGAAATCCTGCTATTGGCCAGCGAACACAATTTATTTGTAATTGAAGACAATGCCCAGGCCATTGGCTCAGATTACCGGTTCCGCAACGGACAGGTTCGTAAAACAGGGACCATGGGAACCATGGGTTGCACCTCTTTTTTCCCAAGCAAGAATCTTGGATGTTACGGGGATGGGGGCGCCATTTGTACCGATGATGATGAACTTGCAGAAAAACTTCGTATGATCGCCAATCATGGCCAGACTTCCCGATACTCCCATGAAGTGGTAGGCTGTAATTCCAGGCTGGATGCCCTGCAAGCGGCCGTCCTTCAGGTCAAGCTACCCAGGCTGGATGGATATATTGAAAACCGCAGGAAGGCCGCCGATTATTATGATCAGGCATTTGCAGGCCATCCGAATATCGTCACCCCTGTACGCAGTGATTACAGCCGCCATGTGTTCCATCAGTACACGCTTAAAATTGATCATACAAATAATCCGGCTGAAGTAAGGGCAGGGCTACTGGCCCACCTTGCTGAACATAAGGTTCCAGCTATGTTGTATTATCCCGTGCCAGCGCATCGCCAAAAAATGTTTGCGGGCCTTGGCGGCAAGGAATTCCACCTTGAAACGACCGACTGGCTAACCGACAGGGTATTTTCCCTTCCCATGCACACCGAGCTGGATGAATCGCAACTTGATTTTATTACTTCCAGGGTACTGGAATATTTCAACAAAATGTAGAAAATGAATATTGCAGTAATAGGCACCGGTTATGTAGGGTTGGTCACAGGTACCTGTTTTGCCGAGACAGGCAACATGGTAACCTGCGTGGATATAGATGAGGAAAAAGTGAAAACCCTTTCTTCGGGTAAGGTGACCATTTATGAACCGGGACTGGAAAAGATATTTGAAAGAAATCAGAAAGAAGGACGACTCAGGTTCACCACTTCACTTTCAGAAGGTATTTGGGAAGCCCGTATTGTATTTCTTGCCCTGCCTACTCCCCAGGGAGAGGATGGCAGCGCCGACCTTCAATATGTCCTTTCGGTGGCCGAAAATATTGGTAAGTTTCTTCGCCCGGATGATTATAAGGTGATTGTGGACAAGAGTACGGTGCCGGTTGGTACGGCCGAAAGGGTGCGTGATACCATACTGGGTTTATTGAAGAGCAGAAATCTGGAGCATCCTGAAAATTTGTTTGATGTAGTGAGCAACCCCGAATTTCTGCGGGAAGGGGTGGCCGTGGAGGATTTTATGAAACCCAACCGGGTAATCATCGGTACCTCCACCGAAAGGCCAAGAAAGATCCTTGGTCAGTTATACGCCCCATTTGTAAGGCAGGGCAATCCTATCATCTACATGGATGAACGCTCCGCGGAACTCACCAAGTACGCTGCCAATGCGTTCCTGGCTACCAAAATTTCCTTCATGAATGAAATAGCCCAACTTTGTGAAAAGCTCAATGCAGATGTGGATATGGTGCGAAAAGGCATGGGTAGCGATGACCGGATTGGAAGAAGATTCTTATTTTCTGGTATTGGTTACGGCGGAAGTTGTTTCCCAAAAGATGTGAAAGCTCTTACGAAATCGGCCCAGGGGGTGAACTATGATTTTAAGATACTGGAAGCCGTGCTGGATGTAAACGAAATCCAAAAGCAGCACCTCGTGCCGAAGGTCCTTTCCTATTTTGGGGGTAAATTGGAGGGCAAAACGGTGGCTTTGTGGGGGCTCGCCTTCAAACCCAATACAGATGACATCCGGGAGGCACCGGCACTAAGGATCATTGAAGCCCTGGAGCAGAGCGGAGCCCAGGTTTGCGCTTACGATCCGGAGGCTATGGGCAATGTTCAAAAACAAATGGGCGACCGGATCCGTTATGCGGATAACCAATATGATGCGCTTGATGGGGCAGACGCCCTGGTGATTGCTACGGAATGGAGTGAATTTCGAACACCGGATTTTAACCGAATGAAATCTTTAATGAAAAATTGCGCCATCTTCGATGGCCGGAATCTTTTCGAACTGGCCCAAATGGAAGAAATAGGATTTCATTATGAGAGTATTGGCAGGAAGGCAGTAAGAAATTGAGCCAGGTATAGGGATGGAAAGCATTAAATTGAAATTTTACGTTTATAAAATACTTACCGTAATTGAAAAAAAGGAGAATTCTTATTACCGGAGCCGCCGGATTTTTAGGCTCCCACCTTTGTGACCGTTTTGTTCAGGAAGGAATGCATGTCATTGGAATGGACAATTTGATCACTGGGGATCTGAAAAATATCGAGCACCTGTTCAAACTGGAAAATTTTGAATTCTATCACTGCGATGTATCAAAATTCATTCATGTGTCCGGGCACCTGGATTATATCCTTCATTTTGCGAGCCCGGCAAGTCCGATTGACTATTTGAAGATTCCCATTCAGACCCTGAAGGTGGGGTCCCTTGGCACCCACAATTGCCTGGGGCTGGCACTGGCCAAGCGAGCCCG
>JAJXYG010000379.1 GCA_021780705.1 Bacteroidota bacterium | reverse complement strand
GGCCACCAGTTCCGGGTGCTCATTTCCATGCACTTTAGCCACCTTGCTGGAATATTTGCGCAGGTCGGGAATCATTTTGCGCACATAATTATGGTGCACATTGACGATATAGTCCACGAGGTAAGCCAGGCGCCATTCATTAAAGGGAAGGGGCCGCATGGGAACCATATCCTGATTTTCATCAATTTGTTTCAATTCTTTTTCTATCTCTTCCACATCAAGTCCCTTTTTCGCGCAGGCTTCCCTGACTGTCCTGTTTCCCCCGCAGCAGAAATCGAGTCCATACTTCCTAAAGATCTCCACCTTTCTGATATCCCGGGCGGCAATCTCACCCAGGGTTTCTTCCACCTCACCGGAAAATTTCCGGGTAATCCTTACCAGCCAGCACTCAGGTCCGTCTTCCAGGTATTCCCAGTCAAATACATTACCCCGTTCTCCCTGGAGCTGATAGTACAGGGGTTTGGGATCATGGTCATTGTGGATGGTAACTGCCTCACCGGGTTTTAAGGCGTCGAAGCGTGCAAATATGGTAGGATGCTTTAACCTGGGTTCTATCAGGGTGACATTGAGAATATGATCTTCTTTTCGTTGCTTTTCCATAAAGGGTATTTTTGGGTTTACATTTTTAAGCTGCTGAATATTTTGATCAGGATCATGGAACTATTGAACCGGTCCCTGGGGATGGACCACCTTCATCAGGCTGCTGTCCCAGCTACCGGAGACTTTAACCTGTGCCATGGCACCGTAGTCAAAGGCTTCGATGAGATTATGATTTAAGAGCATGTAGGTGCCGGGTTCCCTGAATTCATAGACCACGGCCGCTGCTGAACCACCTGGCACGGACCAGGTCTCAAAATCCGTATAGGGTTTGTTGCTGAATTTTCCACCAGGCCAGTACAGGTCGGCATGACCGCCAATCAGGTGGATCCGGGTATCCCGGTTTGCCTGGGAAGTGATGAAGAGGACCTTATCGCCCACTTTTGCCGTAAGGGCATTCTTGCCGAGCAGGGCACCTTCATGGCCATTGAACACAATATTGGTAGGATGAAGCGTTTTTACGGATTCTGCGAGTTCCTGGACGCTTTGCTGTGGGGTGGCAATATTCAATACTTTTCCGTCCTTGTCCTTGGGCAGGTAATAATCCTGTTCTGCAATATAATAGGCCTTGTCTATTTTGACCAGATTTCCATTTTCATCCCTCAGTCCGTTTTTCGGAAGTACCATGATGGCCCCGTTCATCCCGGAGGTTACGTGGATGGGCACCATGGCTCCACCTGGTGCGCAGTGGTAGACAAATACCCCTGCCCGGATACACCTGAACCGGAAGGTTACCTGCTCACCCGGGTTTACCAGGGAAATTGCCCCCCCGCCCATTGCCCCGGTGGCTGCATGGAAATCAATATTATGGGTCATGGTGTTGGTAGCGGGATTTTTTAAGGTAAGTTCCACAAAATCTCCCTGGTGTACCACGATCATGGGGCCCGGTACGGTTCCATTATAGGTGAAGGCCCAGATGGAATCGCCCGGGGCTACTTCAATCTTTTTTTCTTCCACGGTAAAGGTTACCTGCACCACTTTGGGTCCGTCCTTGTCCACTTCATCAAATTTGGGCAAAAATGGTGGGGCCACCATTTGCTGGGTCACCTTGGGCAAATTGTCGCCGTTGCCCTGGTAGGTGCGGTCGAGTACGGATTGAGTACCCTGGTTATTACAGGACATAAAACCCAGAAGGACGATGGCGCTCAGCCAACTACCCCATTGATTTTTAATACTGGATAACGGAATAAAAGATACCTTTTTCATGTCATTAAATAATTGAAAGTGAATAATCAAATGCCGGATGAAACCTGATTAGCGGCTCCGGAAGCTAAAAAAGCTTGCCAGAAAAATTTCAACCGGGAAACAATATTACTATAGGTGAAATGCGGATTTTATGCGTTGAATCATAAAATCAAAATTCGGGTATGAGCGCCTGTGGTGCGTGTGTGGCGGGTTTTTTGGAAGTCAATTGAAAATCAAGGAATCCGGCAAATCATTTTTTTGAAATCATAGGGTTCTGGTGAGCAGGATCATCTGTATCCCTGGCCAAAATCAGGTAGCCCTTCTTCATCAGGGTGCCTTATTGGGGGGTGCGACTGCAAATACTTCAGAATTATGGGTCATTGAAAAAAGAAAACGAATCGATAATTTTAGGGGATTATGACTGAAGTCATAATCCCCTGATTTTATGAGGGTTTAATTTGCTCATGATGAATCTGACTTTTCAAAAATGGCTTAAAGTAACTTTTTTGAATTTACTGATCGTAAGTATTCTGGGCTGTATCCTGCGGTATAAATTCGCCTATTCCCTGCCGGTGGTCAACATGAGTTTTTTACTGCACGGACATTCCCATTTTGCTTTTTCGGGATGGGTATCCCAGGCATTGATGATCCTGATGGTGCAGTACCTTTCAGAAAAGACTTCCCGGAATGAATTTCCCCGTTACCGCTGGATATTGTGGGGGAACCTGGTGTCAGCCTACGGCATGTTATTTTCCTTTCCCTTTGAGGGGTATGCCACCATTTCGATAATTTTTTCTACGGGGTCGGTATTTGCAGGATACGGCTTTGCAATTTATTTTTGGAAGGACCTGAACCGGCTGCAGGGTTCGGGTCCGGAGAGGCCCTTTTTTAAAGCGGCGCTTTTTTTCAATGCCCTGTCTTCCTTTGGACCCTATGGGCTGGCTTATTTCATGGCCCACGGGAATTCCCATCCCCGGTGGATTGAGGCCTGTGTATATTTTTTCCTCCACTTCCAGTATAACGGGTGGTTTTTGTTTGGCTGCATGGGGCTCTTTGCTTCCAGGATGCCTAAGCTTGAAAGGGTGGAGCGGAGATTTCAGCTTGCCCATTATCTTTTTGCCTTTTCCTGCGTACCAGCCTACCTGCTGTCAATCCTGTGGGCCCCTTTGCCTACATGGCTCTATGGCCTGGCCATACTTTCCGGCCTGGCCCAATTGTTAGCCTGGGGATTGATGGCAGGAGTCAGCCGAAAGACCGGCTATATGGTGCAACCGCCGCTTTCCTCCTTTGCCAGGATATTATTGATACTGTGCGCAATTGCCTACACCATCAAACTCTCGTTGCAGGCAGCCTCTTCCCTGCCCTCTTTAAGCCACCTGACCTTTGGGTTCAGGCCCATCATCATCGGGTATCTGCACCTGGTGTTGCTGGTGGTGGTATCTCTATTTATCATTTCCTATTGTATTGCAGGCGGGTATTACCCCGCTTCCGGTTACCGAAAAAAGGGGGTAGTCATTTTTGTGTCGGGGATTATCCTCAATGAAATTTTGCTGATGATTGAAGGGATTGCGGACCTGGATTATCACTCCGTACCTTATATGAATGATTATCTCCTGTGGGCAGCGGTGATTATATTTTTGGGCCTGGTGCTGATGAACCTGAATTGGAAAAATCCTGCCGGCAGCGGGGAAATTTTGGCTGCCACGTAAAAGCGTATCGACCGCAGATCGATCAATGCAGGAGTTTTTCCAATTTCGGTACACTGAGAATTTCGATGGTCTTTCCTGAAACCTGTACGATCTGGTCTTTTACCAGTTCATTTAGCATCCTTGAAAAAGTTTCATAGGTAGTGCCGGCATAGGAAGCCAGATCCTGCTTGGTCAGGGTAATATTAATAACCCCACCCCCCGACTGCCCGAATTCTGCATTCAGCATCAACAAAGTTTCTGCCACCCTGCCTTTCACTTCCATATGGACCAGGTTGGCCATTCTTTTTTCAGCGGCCTGCAACTGGCTTGCATAAAACTCCATCAGGGAATAAGTCAATGCATGGTTGACCTGCAGGGTGGATTCGAAAAAACTGGTGTCGATGAAGCAGAGATGGGCTTCCGTCAGGGTGGTGGCTGAAATCGGGTAAATCCGCTCGGGACCCAGGCCCCGGTAACCGATCATATCTCCCTCACGGGCAAAATGGAGAATCCAGGGTTTGCTGTCTCCCCAATTCTTGTGAACTTTTACCCTGCCCTTATAAATGAAATAGATACCTCTTACAGGCTGGCCTTCCTCAAAGACCGATTCCCCTTTCTTATATACCCAACTTTCACGGTGGGACTCCAGGGCCCCAAGCCAGTCCTTCAGGCATCCCCGGCATAAAAAGCAACTGTTGAGGTCACAACCCTGGTGAGTCTTTTTCATGATTCCAAAATTAAAATTTAATTTATATCACATTTTATAAATGAAAATAATCTAAAAATGCAATAAAATATGATATAAATCATACTTTTGTCCTTTATTTCGATTTTATGATCAGAAAGGACCGATTCACCCAGGGAATTCCCATTTCTCCTTCTTTTCAGGCCATACTGGAAAGCCAGGCTCCGTCTGCTCCCCCTGTCCACGCCAAAAGCCGGATGGTGGTCATTTCTCTTTTATCCATACTCATTGCCATCCTGGCCAGCCTCATCGCAAAAGTACTGGTATACCTGATCTATCTGATTACCAATCTTTCCTTTTTTGGGAAGTGGTCCCTGGCTGCCAGCGGACCGGCGACCCATACGCTGGGCCTATGGATTATAATCATTCCTGCAATCGGGGGATGGGTCGTGGGATTGATGGCACTTTATGGCTCCAAGGCCATCCGGGGTCACGGAATCCCTGAGGCCATGGAACAAATCCTCACCAATAAAAGCAGGATTCCACCGGTACTTACTTATCTGAAACCCCTTTCTTCAGCCATTGCCATTGGCACCGGAGGCCCCTTTGGGGCGGAAGGTCCCATCATCGCCACCGGCGGTGCCCTGGGCTCCACGATTGGTCAGATGTTGAAGATCACCGATTACGAAAGAAAGATTTTGCTGACAGCGGGCTCTACGGCAGGGATGTCTGCCATCTTCGGCAGCCCGGTCGCTGCCATTTTTCTGGGGATTGAATTGCTTTTATTTGAATTTTCCCCCCGGTCCATTCTCCCGGTGGCCCTGGCTTGTATCACCGGGGCAGCGGGCCATTACCTGTTCTTTGGCCCGGGCCCTGTATTCAAAATGGATTTCCATCCGGGAACTATTCCGGTGCAGGCCATGGTGGTGTACAGTGGTCTGGGACTAGCAGTAGGTTTGTTCTCGGTAGCAGCTACCAAACTTGTATACCTGATAGAGGACTATTTCGAAAAAATTCCGGTCCACTGGATGTGGTGGCCGGCTATGGGAGGGCTTGTGGTGGGCCTCATCGGATATTTCTATCCCCATACCCTGGGGGTCGGGTATGACAATATTATTGCCATCCTTTCATGCAAACTCACCTTC
>JAJXYG010000144.1 GCA_021780705.1 Bacteroidota bacterium | reverse complement strand
AGGGCAGGCTTTTTAGGAGAATAAAAAAGGTGATGGAACTGCAGAGCACCACAAAGAATTCAGCCAGACAAACCGATCCGATCACATATCGGGGGCTCTTCCTTTTGGAAATGAGGGTGCTCGTTACGAGTGTGCCCCACCCACCCCCGGCAAAGGAATCCATAAATCCTCCGGCCATGGCCAACCAGCCAGCTCTTTTGATCCTGCCTTCGGGGCGTCCTTTTTTGAAGGCCTTCTTCATGATGAAAAACCCGAGATACACGGTATAGAGACAAAGGGGAATCTTTATGTAGAAGGCGAAGCGCTGGGAGAAGTAAGCCAGGCCAGCTCCGATCACCGCACCCAGTATCCCGGGTAACACCAGGGATTTGAATAATTTTTTATTGATATTTCCGAAGCGGTGGTGGCTGTACCCGGAAACCCCACTGGAAAACACCCGGGCTGAATGCACCCGGCTGGATACAATGGCAGGATTCACCCCGTTTGCCAGCAGGAAGGTCGTACTGATGGTCCCATACCCCATACCCAGGGACCCATCCACCATCTGGGCGATGAATCCGGTCAGAAACATGATGAAAAAGGGGCGGGTATCGACATATTTCGGGATGGCGCTCACATCCTCCAACAATTTTTGAAAAGGTACATAGGAGAGCACGCCATGGCCCAGGACCATGAAGAAAAATGCCAGCAAACACCATCCCACTACTTTTTGCCACCGCCGGGCACTGGATTTGTCCGGTACCTGCATGTTGATCTGCTTGGCGGCAAGGACCATGGTGAGTTCATTGAGATGCCTGACTTTGGAGGCAAAATCTCCATTCAGCCCTTTGCGGATCACCTCCATATTATCAAGTACTCCCCCGATTTCATCGGGGATCATTTCAGAGATTTGCTCTTTAAGCCGCTTGGCAATGGTAGGTGACTTCCCGTTGGTGGAAATGGCAATTTTCAAATGGCCCTTATTCACAATAGAGCTCATGTAAAAATCACATAAATCCGGTTTGTCTGCTACATTGACCAGTTTTCCTTCCTGGTGGGCCCACTCCCGGATCCGGGTACTGGCAGGAATATCATTTACTGCGGCTATGACCAGGTCGGCATTTGGAAAATCCTCCGGCACACAAGCCCGCTCTTCAATTTTCAAATGGGGAAGCACAGAGGCCAAATGGTAAATCTCCGGATCCACCTTTATCGCTACCAGGTGGATATGGGTGGCAGGGGAATTGCGACGGACGGATTCCAGCTTTTCCAGGGCGACCTTGCCTCCTCCAATTATGAGCAGCCTTAGCTGTTCCAGCTTGATGAAAACCGGGAATAGGTTATTTTCCTGCTCATCGTCCGCTTTTGTCCGGGACCATTCCAATGGGGTCATTTTTTCGCTTTTCATCCTTCGGACCGGGTTTTAGCAGACATCTGCCGCCAATTTATCAGCCAAGAGATCACCCAGGTCCTGCGGCGAAGTAGCCCGAAAGTAAGGTATCCGTGCTTTATCTGCTGTAAACCAGGCAAACGAGTCATGTAAGGACACTACCTTTCCGATGATCACCAGAGAAGGAGACAAAAATTTTCTTCCGCCGTGGCTTATACGGTAATCATACATATTGAAGATCTCTACCGACTGGTGCGGAGTGGTAGCCTGCTCGACCACGGCCATTGATTTGTCCGGATCAATGCCCTGATCAGTGAGGTTTTCCACCAGCATATCCAGGGTCTCTGAAGACATATAAAATACTAGGGTATCTGAGGACTCAGCCAGTTCCTTCCAATATGCGGGGGCAAGCACCTCCGATTTATAACAAGTCAGAAACCTAACGGCCGTGGCATATCCGCGGGCGGTCAGTGGAATTCCGCAATAGGAAGCCGCTCCCATGGCGGCCGTAATCCCGGGCACAATTTCAAAGGGGATGTGGTGCGCATGGGCGGTCTCCAGTTCATCCAGAATATTGGAAAATATGGAGACGTCACCGCCTTTGAGCCGCACTACCAGCTTCCCAAGTCCGGTAAAGTGGACAATAAGTTCATTGATGGTCTGCTGGGGAGTGGAATGTCCGTGGCGGCATTGTTTTCCAACATGGATTACCGTGGCCTGGTCACTTACATAGCGATCCAGTATCTCAGGACTTACCAGCCGGTCAGTCAGCACCACGTCTGCCATCCCCAGATACCTGACCGCCTTTATGGTGATGAGATCGGGATCCCCGCAGCCGGCACCCGCCAGGATCAGCTTTCCGGATTTTGTGGTCAATGCGCTCATTTAGTCTACTTTATTTATAGGATAAAAAATGAAAAAAAGGTCTTAGTTCAACCCCTGCAACATACAGGCACCCACCGTCACATTGCTGGTTTCATCAATGAGTATGGCGCCCCCGTTTTGACGCAAATGGTCGTAATCGTCAAAAGCGATGGGGGTAGCGGTCTTGATGGTGGCTTCAATGATGTCATTGAGCGCAGCCTTCTCCGGCTGTGGTTCCTGTTTCAGGGTATTGACATCCAGGCGGTAATGAATTTCCCGAATGACGCTTTTCACCCGGGTGCTATTGATCTGAAGCAGGTATTTGTTACCCGGCTTCAGGGGTTTGCTATCCATCCAGCAAATCACTGCCTTGCACTCCTGTGATTGTTGCGGCCGGTTATCAGATTTCACAATCATATCCCCGCGGCTTACGTCAATATCATCTTCCAGGTGCAGGACCACACTTTGCTGGGCAAAAGCTTCCTCCACTTCCTGGCCCCCGATTTCTATCCGGCTGAGGGTAGTTTCCAGGCCGGAGGGAAGGATGGCTACCCGGTCTCCCTTGCGATAAATTCCACTGATGACTTTTCCGGCATAGCCCCGGTAATCATGAAGATCTTCGGTCTGGGGGCGGATCACGTATTGCACTGAAAACCGGGGATCCGTCAGGTTCACATCAGACTCCAGTTCCACCTCCTCCAAATATTGGAGCAGGGGGACCCCGGAATACCAGGGGAAATTCGGGGATTTTTCCACGATATTGTCTCCATTGATGGCACTGATCGGAATGTATTTTACGTCTTTCAATCCCAGGTTGCGGGCCACTTTCTCATAATCAATCAGGATGTTGTTGAACACGTCCGGGGAATTCTGCACCAGATCCATTTTGTTGACCGCTACCACCACATGTGGAATATGAAGCAGTGATACAATGGCGGAATGCCTGCGGGTCTGTTCCACTACCCCATTTCTGGCATCGATCAATATGATGGCGAGTGCCGCATTGGAAGCGCCGGTAACCATATTGCGGGTATATTGAATATGACCGGGGGCATCGGCAATGATAAATTTCCGCTTGGGGGTGGAAAAATATTTATAGGCCACATCGATGGTAATGCCCTGTTCCCGTTCCGCGCGCAACCCGTCAGTCAGCAAAGCGAGGTCAATTTCGCCGGAGTCCCGATTCTTACTTTGCTTTTCTATGGCTTCCAGCTGGTCGATCAGTATGGATTTACTGTCATATAATAAACGACCAATCAGGGTGCTTTTCCCATCGTCTACACTGCCTGCGGTAATAAATCTTAAAATATCCACGATTGTTAAGTTTTCTATTGATTTAATGAGGTTCCCTAAAAGTATCCGGTTTTCTTACGGTCTTCCATAGCCGCTTCAGACACCTTGTCATCTATTCGGGTTTCGCCCCGTTCGCTGGTTTTGGTTGCGATAATTTCACTGATAATATCCTCAATTGAATAGGCCGAGGATTCTACCGCGGCAGTACAGGTCATGTCACCCACGGTACGGTATCTCACCCTTCGCCGTTCCACTACATCATTAGAATCAGGAATGATAAATTCCGATACGGCTACCAGTTGTCCTTCATGACGGATGACTTCCCGCTCATGGGCAAAATAAATGGAAGGAAGCGCAATCTTTTCGCTTTTGATATAATTCCAGATATCCAGTTCCGTCCAGTTGCTGATCGGAAAGGCCCTCACATTTTCTCCTTTATGGATTCTTCCGTTATATATGTTCCACAGTTCCGGACGCTGGAGTTTGGGATCCCACTGGCCAAATTCGTCCCTCACCGAGAAAATTCTTTCTTTGGCTCTTGCCTTTTCTTCATCCCTGCGGGCCCCGCCGATAAGGGCATCGAATTTGAACTCTTCAATCAGGTCAAGCAGGGTATAAGTCTGAAGGGCATTGCGACTGGCAAATTTTCCTTTTTGTTCGGTCAGATTTTTCTCCCGGATGGTATCTTCCACCTTGCGCACGATCAGTTTTTCCCCGATTTGCTCCACCAGTTTGTCCCTGAATTGCAAAGCCTCCGGGAAATTATGTCCGGTATCAATATGGACCAGGGGAAAGGGAAATTTCCCGGGCCGAAATGCCTTGAGGGCCAGGTGGACCAGGGAAATGGAATCCTTGCCGCCCGAAAATAGCAGGGCGGGTCTTTCAAATTGACCGGCCACTTCCCTCATGATGTGAATCGCCTCAGATTCCAGTTGTGCCAGATAGTCTAAATGGTACTTGCTCATTTTTCGATCATTATTTGTTCACGAAGCCTGCTCGTGCAGATGCAGGCCACATTCCTTTTTAAAATTATCTTCCCACCACCACCTGCCTGCGCGAAAATCCTCACCTGCCTTTATCGCCCGGGTACAGGGCTGGCAACCGATACTAACGAACCCCTTGTCATGAAGCGGATTATAGGGAATGTTTTTTTCATTGATATAGGCCTTCACTTCTTCGGTGGTCCAGTGAAGAATAGGATGATATTTAATTACCCCGTTTCCGGGATCCCACTCCAACTGGGGCATTTCCTGCCGGTCTGCAGAATGTTCAGCCCGCAGGCCCGTGATCCAGACGGCCTGGCCACTGAGCGCGCGCTTCAGAGGTTCCACTTTTCGAATGAAGCAGCATTCCTTGCGGTTGTCCACTGATTCATAAAAGGAATTGGGGCCCTTCTGGCTTACAAACTCTCCCAGCGTGGTCTGGTTGGGGTAAAAGGCGTGGACCGGTACCTGGTACCTTTCCAGGGTGGACCTCCATACCGAATAAGTTTCTGCAAAAAGCCTACCGGTGTCCAGGGTAAAAATGCGTACCGGAAGGTTTGAGCCAGCGATCTTCTCGGTAATCACCTGATCCTCATAGCTAAAGCTGGTAGAAAAAGTCACCTTGCCTGGAAAGCGCTGGGTAAGTTGAGACAGATATTCTTCTATGGTGGCCCCTTGAGCCAAATCATTCAATAAGGGCAGTTGATCTTTGAGCGATGAATCCATTTCAGTGTGCGTTGTTTTTGATGGGTAATAAAAAAAGGGGGATAATAAACAAGGGTTGCTTCATAAT
>JAJXYG010000098.1 GCA_021780705.1 Bacteroidota bacterium | reverse complement strand
ATATTAAAAATTTATTCCTGGTGAAAATATATGGTAATGGCCATCGAGGAAGGTGGATTAAAGGAAAGGGAGGAACCAATTTAGGGATTGATTCAATCCGAAAGGATGTTAACCCTTTGTAAAATTTCTTGCCAAAAATTATGCCCAAATTTGAAATGCAATCAAGTCAGTCCGAAAAGTAATAAAAAAAGGTTAAAAACAAGAATTTTGGCCAGTTTCTGGGAAAATAAATGGCTCCAATATGCTTGAAATCAGGGAGATTGCCCATTTTTAGCGGGACCATACCGAGGAGGAGACCTCCTCATCGGGCTGGGGCCCGGGAGTCGTTTCGGGGTTAAACCGCCCAACCGGAAATCAGTTCTGCAGATTACCCGGTAATGCAGTCCCGGGTTCCTTTGGTGATTTTTCGACCTCAATCGGGATTCCTGGTTCCTTTCTGATCCATTCCCATCCTCCGCTCACCAGTCGAAGGTTATGGTATTCCTGTCTCTTTAATATAGAAGCCGCCAGCATCCCCCCCGAGACCAGGTCTGAATAGACATATATATTCTGGTCCTCCTCCAGCTGGGCCACCAGGGCCAGGTCCGACATCTGGTCCAGGGGCAGATTCAGGGCATTTTCCACATGGCCTGCTGCATAAGCCGCCGGAACCCTTACATCCACGACCAATATCCGGTCATCATGAGGCAAATCCAGGGCCAGTTCATCGGGGTCGACTTCTATGATCATATCCAAATCTACCCCTGCGGCCTCCCCTGCCTCCATCCCTCCCTCGAGAAAACCTGAAATACCCGGAAGGCTGCTTTGAGCCTGAAACACACGGGCTTCTTCCTCATTCCCATTTTGGGTAATAAGGATCAGGGGGGAATCCCAGTACCCCAATAACCGGGCAAATTCCTTCGCATCTGCTGACTCCCCTCCATACAGGGATCCTTTAAGAAACTTTTGGGCAAATTCTTCCGGGGTCCTGACATCCAGAGGGATCGCCCCTTTGCTAACCTGAGACTTGAACTGGGAAAGGGAAACTGCTTCCATATGATTTATGGTTTGGAGTGTGCAAAATTACAGAATTGGTTGCCTTTATTCCCATGATTCCGGGAAAAACCAGGGGATCTGGATGGCACCGGTTATTTATTGAATATCCCGATTCGGGTAAGGCATCCGGGGGCGGGTCTGCGGGTGGGTAACGGGATTGAAAAACAAGCAGGATTCCCTGCCCCTGACTCAATGCGGGGGATCCGGGGGTGGAATACAGGAATCACTTCTCAGCGAACCAGGTTCTTAACAAATTTATTGATGGATTCAATCCGGCTCATGTTCAGCGTGTAGAAAATAAATTTGCCTTCACGTTGGGTGTTCACGATACCTGTCTTTCTCAGGATAGCCAAGTGTTGAGATGCAACGGATTGTTCAAGCCTCAGCTTCACATAAAGTTCCGTTACGGTCAACCGGTGGTTTTCATGAATCGTCTTAATAATTTGTTGGCGAAGTTTATGATTCAGAGCCCGAAGCACAAGAGCTGCTTTTTTAACTGTGTGATAGTCAATATCGGGAAGTGTTTCATTCTGTACGCCTGATTCATCGGTATTTACAGCTTGTAAAGGCTCAGAATAAGACATAATCAGATTTTTTTTAACAAGGTTCCTGCAAAGATATACATTGATCAGAAAATTCGGCCTAGTCTGGTTAACAAAATATTAAAAACTTTCATAAAATGTCAGGATCCCGAGGGGGGAGCGCTATGAAAATCCTTAATATACAACGGTATAGCATAGGGGCGAATTTCCACTTTTCCTTCCCCGAATTTTTTCCAGGACAGGGCGGCAAGGCCCTCTGAGGTGATTTTTACCTGGGAAAAACCCGCGTGGGGACTGGTGCAAACCTGTTGGAATTTTTCCGCTCCGCTACCGAAAAAATGCACCTTTTCCGCCTGCAATACCTCCGCAAAGGAGTCATGGTGAAGGATCATGGCCTGGGGGGGCATTAATTCAAGCAGTTTACTGTCATACATAGACGTATACACTTCCATTCTGCGGGCGTCGATCATGGGGCAGAAGCGTCCCTGGAACACGGGATCCGCCTGCTTTGCCTCCCCGGCCAGCAATTCGAGGGCACTCAAAAAAATCATAGGAATCCGCAGGGCGAAGGCCAGGCCGCTGGCTGAGGCAAGACCTACCCGGATCCCGGTATAGGACCCTGGCCCCTGGGTGACGCCTATGGCCTGTAATTCCCTTATCTGTATCCCGTGCTCCCTTAAAAGGTCCTCTATGGCCAAATGCAGAAATTTTCCGTGCTCCCGGGTATCCGCGTTTTCCCGGGAATCCACAAGCTTCCCGTCAACCACCAGGTTGACTATGGCATTTTCTGTGGCGGTATGTATATTAATGAGGGGAGTCATGGGAGGAAGAAGTTTGTTGTTGAAATTCGGCGAAAAGCAATGGAGCAGGGGCATAACGCGCATCCTTTTTCGACAGGGTATTCAAAAGGGTATAGACTTTTTCAATTCCGATCCTGTCCAGCCATTCCATGGGGCCGAAAGGATAATTATTTCCCAGTTTCATCGCCATGTCAATCTCCTTCTTCCCGCTCACCCCTTCTTGGAGTGCAAAATAGGCTTCATTGATTACCATGGAGATGACCCTGGCTGCTACGAGTCCGGGTTCATCGCCCACCAAAACCCCCTCCCATCCCAGGACATTCATTATTTTGAGGGCGCCAGTCTGGTCAGCGGTGGCCAGTTCCCATATGGGCCGGCTCAGAAAACCCGGCCAGGCGTTGATCCTGATGAAGGAGGGAGAATAATTCCCTTCCTTCAGGGTGGTGATCACTGAATTGATAAAAACCGGTCTTCCTGCCAGTGAGGGACGGGCACTTTCCACCGCATCATCACTTAAAAGGAACAGGGGGCTGTTGGGATCACCTGCTGCCGCTTCGGAGTACTCCTTGCAAAATGTCCATTCCACTTCCTGTGTGGCAGGCTTGGCCAGAATTTCTTGCTGTTGCTCTAAATTTGCCACGGCAAAAATTTTCATTTCATTATTTTTTACAAAAATAGGTTTGTTGGTTGATGGAAAGTTTTGCAATTTTAACGAATACCTAATTTGATAACATGGAAAAGAAGGTGATTTACACCCAGGGAGCTCCCGAAGCGATAGGACCCTACAGCCAGGGCATCCAGGCCTCGGGTCTGGTATTTCTATCGGGTCAGATAGCACTCAGACCGGGCAGCACTGAACTGGTCAACGGTTCCGTTACAGAGGAAACCGAACAGGTGATGCAAAATCTGCAGGCCGTGCTTTCTGCCGCAGGCCTTAATTTTTCCGACGTAATCAAGACTACCATTTTCCTGGGTGACATGGACGCATTCGCTGCAGTGAATGAAGTATATGGAAAATATTTCAAGGACTCCTTTCCTGCCCGGGAAACGGTGGCTGTCAAGGGACTTCCCAGGGGAGCCCGGGTGGAAATCAGCATGATTGCCGCCTCCTAATCCTCAAAAATGATCCAATTTGAAAAAGCAGGTTATCATTACTTCCCGGGTTCACAATCATCTCATCGATGTACTCCAGCAAAAAGGCTATTCCATTCTTCATTCCGAGAATATCAATTATGAAGAACTGAGTGCCATCATCGGCCAGGCCTCGGGGCTGGTGGTAACCACCCGGCTGCCGGTCGACAGACCCCTGATCGACAAGGCGACCCACCTCCAGTGGATCGGCAGGCTGGGAAGCGGGATGGAATTGATTGATGTGGAATACGCCCATTCCAGGGGGATCCGTTGTGAAAGCAGCCCGGAGGGCAACCGCAATGCCGTGGCAGAACATGCCCTGGGTATGCTGCTGGGTCTCTCCAATAAAATAGTATCCAGTTATGAAGAGGTCAGAAACGGCAAATGGATCCGGGATGCCAACCGGGGTACTGAGATCAGCGGAAAGACTGTCGGCATTATCGGATATGGAAATACCGGATGGGCCTTTTCCAAATTGCTGGCATCCTTTGACGCAACCGTCCTGGCTTACGACAAATACAAATTTGGTTTCGGCACGGGCTATATCAAGGAAGCCAATCTGGAACAAGTATGCCGGTATGCGGACGTGATCAGCCTGCACCTGCCCTTAACCCAGGAAACGGCCCATTTTGCCGATGAGTCTTTTTTCAATAGCCTGGAACGAAAACCGTTTTTCCTTTCCACCTGCCGGGGAAAGGTCACCCATACCCGTGCCCTCATCCGGGCATTGAAAACCGGAAAAGTGGCCGGAGCGGGGCTTGACGTACTCGAAAATGAAAGGCTGGATTCCTATAGCGCGGAGGAGACCGAGGAGTTTAAGGAGCTATGTGGATTTGAGAATGTGATCGTAACTCCCCATATCGCCGGATACAGTCATGAGGCCTTTTACAAGATGGCAGAGGTACTTCTCAAAAAGCTCGGCTTGGAATAATTCTTCAATTTTTTATATATTTGTAGCACTACAACGTCCCATTCATAGTGGGGCGTTGTATTTTTTTTCCATTTACCCTAAGAAATTTTCAATTAAAACCTGAAAGAATGAGCCAGATCAATTACGTAACCAAGGAGACCTTTGAACAGATGAAAAATGAGCTCCAGCAAATGAAGGGAGTGGACCGTCCTGCGGCCTCCAGGGCAATTGCAGAAGCACGGGAAAAAGGAGACCTGAAAGAAAATGCAGAGTATGATGCAGCCAAGGAAGCGCAAGGAATTCTGGAAGCCAAAATAAAGCAACTGGAGGCCATCATTGCCACCGCACGGATTGTGGATGAAACAGCCATTGATACCAGCAAAGTCTCTATTCTTACCAAGGTAACCATGACCAACCTGGCTACCAAAAAACAGGTGACCTACCAGATCGTGTCAGAGAAGGAAGCGGACCTGAAACTGCAGAAGATCTCAGCGACCTCCCCTATCGGCAAGGGCCTGCTCGGCAAGGTGGTGGGAGAAACTGCGGAAATAAAAGTGCCGGCCGGCACCATCCGCTTCAAGATCGAGCAAATCTCGGCGTGACATTTCCGGAATATCCGGGTTGCCCGGCCTTTCATTGAAAAAAAAATCGCATATACCCATGACCATATTTTCAAGGATCATTGCCGGCGAAATTCCCTGCTACAAGATTGCGGAGAATGACCGTTTTCTCGCTTTCCTGGATATTTTCCCCCTGGTGGAAGGACATACCCTGGTGATTCCAAAAATAGAAGTGGACAAATTTTTTGATGTGCCGGATGAATACCTGGGCGAGATTTTTTCTTTTGCCAGACCCATCGCCCATGCAATAGAAAAAGCTTTTGACTGTAACCGGTGTGGGGTAGCCGTA
>JAJXYG010000037.1 GCA_021780705.1 Bacteroidota bacterium | reverse complement strand
ATTGCTACCATACCGGTGACTGAGAAAGAGGCCACCGAATTCGGCATCCTGAAGGCAGACGATGAATTTAAGATCACTTCCTTTATAGAGAAGCCTTCAATGGATAAATTACCCGATTGGGTCAGTGACACCGGGGCTTCCATGCATGGTGCGGGAAGAAATTACCTGGCCTCCATGGGGATTTATCTCTTTAAGAAAGAAGTGCTATTTGACTTGTTACACAATCAGTTCAAAGAAGCCACCGATTTTGGCAAGGAAATCATTCCCAATTCCATTTCGGAACATAAGGTATTCAGTTTCCAGTATGATGGGTATTGGACCGACATAGGAAATATTTCCTCCTTTTTTGAGGCCAACCTGTCCCTGACCAAAGACATTCCTCCCTTTAACCTGTTTGATAACACCCAGAAGGTCTATAGCAGGGCCCGCATGCTGCCTCCGGCTAAGATCAGCGGCACTACACTCAGGAATACGCTGGCAGCTGACGGGGTGATTATTCATGCCGAGCGGATTGAAAATTGTGTCATTGGGATCCGGATGAGGATTGGGAAGGGATCCGTAATTCAGGATTGTTATCTGATGGGAAGCGATTACTATGAGACCATTGAGGAAATGAATTTTGAAGCCGAGCAGGGAATACCCAAACTGGGAATCGGAGACAATTGTTATATCAAGAATGCTATAGTGGACAAGAATTGCCGGATAGGAAACAATGTGAAAATCGATGGGGGACCGCACCTGCCAAACAGTGACCATGCCCTTTATACCGTGAAGGACGGGATCGTGGTAGTCAAAAAAAGTGCAGTGGTTCCCGACGGATTTACCCTTGAATAGGTATTCCTGTCAAAGTGGGATATGTTGCCCCTGCCAGGATTGACTGAGTTTTGGCCCCAATCCCTGGTGTAAATTTGATTGTTTGAGATTCTTTGGCCCTTCGGCGCGCATGCAAGTGGGCAGCAGGATCCAAACCATAATTTATTGTATTTTTAGGATTGTGTAAGATATACACAATTAATTATCTAAACGATTGCCATGTCCCTGACTACACCGGCCAAAAAGCCGCTTCTTACCCTGCGACAGATTATCAATATGAGTGTGGGGTTTCTCGGAATTCAGTTTGGCTTCGGGCTTCAAAATGCCAATGTGAGCCGAATTTTTCAATCCCTGGGTGCCAAGATTGACGACATCCCCATTCTCTGGATTGCTGCGCCTCTGACCGGACTCATCATGCAACCCGTTATTGGCTACCTCAGTGACAAAACCTGGTCTCCGAGATGGGGCAGGCGCAGACCTTTCTTTCTGACCGGTTCCATCCTGGCTTCCCTTGCCTTACTGGTCTTTCCCAATGTGTGGGCCCTGTGGATGGCAGCCATCATGCTCTGGTTGCTGGATGCCTCCATCAATATTTCCATGGAACCCTTCAGGGCCTTTGTGGGTGATATGTTACCTGACAGCCAGCGTACTGCGGGCTTTGCCATGCAGAGTTTCTTTATCGGCATTGGCGCAGTGGTTTCTTCTGTGTTACCCTATATACTGACAGCCCTGGGAATTTCCAATACCGCAGCAGTAGGTAGTGTCCCCGATTCGGTAAGGTATTCATTTGATATAGGGGCCATCGTATTTTTTGCTTCGGTGGCCTATACGGTATTTACCACACGGGAGTATTCTCCTGAAGAGTTGAAGAGTTTTGATACCCCTGCAGCACAAGCGGTGGACCATTCCCAGATCAACACGACAGTACAGGCATTTTATAAAAAGGGGTTCTATTGGCTGGTGTCCGGTAGCATCCTTAGCTTTTTACTTTATAATTACAATCATCGTCATCCGGGCACTCCACTTGAAAAGGAACTGTATGTGCTCACTTTCGGCATTGCCGCCTTTGGGCTGATCCAGTTGGTCGCAGGAACCTTTTGGTCCAGGCAGCAGAAGAATGGATTGGTGGAAGTGGTCAATGACCTCTATGAAATGCCCCAAACCATGAAGCAACTCGCGGTGGTACAGTTTTTTTCCTGGTTTGCGCTTTTTGCTATGTGGATCTATTCCACCCCGGGGCTTGCTCAAAACATTGCACATACGACCGATACTTCTTCCCCGCAATACAACGAAATTGGAAACTGGGTGGGGGTCCTATTTGCTTTCTATAACGGGTTTGCGGCCCTTTTTGCCTTCCTGCTTCCCAAAATGGCCAGCAGGATGGGAAGGCCGGTGACCCATCTGGTTTGCCTGGTGGCAGGCGGATTGGGACTGATTTCCTTTGTCCTGTTCTCCAATCAATACCTGCTCGTAATCAGTATGGCAGGGATAGGATTGGCATGGTCCAGTATCCTGTCCATGCCCTATTCCATGCTGACAGCAGCTCTTCCGTCAAAAAAGATGGGAGTATATATGGGAATCTTTAATTTCTTTATTGTGATTCCTCAGATACTGGCGGCCACCCTTCTGGGGTTTTTCACCAAGCATGTGTTCGGGGGAGATTCCGTTTATACGATCGTACTCGGCGGCTTTCTGATGCTCGTGGCTGCATTGCTGAACCTTAGAATCAAAGAAAAATAATCGGGATGAAAAAATACCTCTTTACGTGGTGCCTCTTTTGTGTGGTAGCCGCTACCGCGGGACAAGTACCTGCTTCCTATCATTGTTACCCCAACAACTGGTGGACCCACATGAAATGGAATAAGGTCCAAATCATGGTTCATGGTCCCGATGTAGCTTCCAAACTGACCTTACAACAGGCAGGCCCAAAAGGTTCACTGCTCGCCCAAGGGGTGCTGCTGACCAAAATTCACCATGTGGAAAATCCCAATTATGTGTTTTTGGACATCACCATAGGTTCGGATGCCCATCCGGGTACTTTTGGACTTCCCTTCCAAAGAAATCTTGCCATCGACTTTTCCCTGAAGGAACGCCGAAAGGGCAATGGAACCACTTTTGCCCAGGGGGTAAACTCAAAGGATTTCATTTACCTGATCATGCCGGACCGTTACAGTGACGGCGATACCACCAATGACCGGATCAAGGGATTAAGGGACCAGAGCCTGGACCGGGATTCCGTATATGCCCGGCACGGGGGCGACCTGATAGGGATTCAAAAGCACCTGGATTATATCCAGTCCTTGGGGGTGACCACCATTTGGCTGAATCCGGTAATTCTCAATGATATGCCCAACCGGACAGAGCATGGCTATGCTTTTACAGACCAATATACCGTAGATCCCCGGATAGGCGGGGCTGCGGCCTACCAGTCGCTGATCAATTCCATCCACAAAAGGCACATGAAGATCATCCAGGATGCAGTCTATAATCATGTGGGGCTCTATCACTTTACCATACAAGATCCTCCTATGAAGGACTGGGTCCATGTGTGGCCTTCCTATACCCAGACCACTGCCAGGGAACAAACCATTTTTGACCCTCATGGAAGCAAGGCAGATTACAAGCAAATGGTCGATGGATGGTTCACCCGGCAAATGCCGGACCTGAACCAGAACAATCCCTATGTGGCCAATTACCTGATTGAACATACCCTATGGACGGTAGAAACATTTGGTATTGACGGATGGCGGATTGATACTTATCCCTACAATGATTTAGGATTTATGAACCGCTGTAACCAGGCCCTGGAGGCGGATTTTCCCAAAATCACCATGTTTGGGGAGACCTGGGAACACGGGGTCATCAACCAGAGTTATTTTGCCCAAAATATCTTCAATACCCCTTTCAAAAGCAACCTGCAGGGTACTACCGATTTTCAGTCTCTCTGGGCCATTACGGATGCGCTCACCCAAAAAGGAAGTTGGGATCACGGAATTATAGAAGTGTATAATACCCTCGCCAAGGATTTTGTATACAAAGATCCGATGAGAGAGGTCATCTTCCTGGATAATCATGACTTGTCCCGGTTCTATTCAGTGGTGGGAGAGGATATGGCCAAATACCGGACAGCACTCACCTGGCTGCTCACTTGCAGGGGAATACCTGAATTATATTATGGCGATGAACTCGGGCTTACCGGGTTCACCCATCCCAATGATGGCCATGTCCGCCAGGATTTTCCGGGAGGGTGGGCCACTGATCCGGTAAATGACTTCAAGGCCTCTGACCGGACTTCCCACCAGGACAGCATCTGGAATTATATTCATACCCTGGCCAATTTCAGAAAAACCTCCAGCGCACTTACTACCGGAAAACTGATGCAGTATGTGCCAGAAAATAACGGGGTATATGTGTACTTCAGGTATGATTCCCATCAAACCATTATGGTGGCCATGAATATCTCGGAAAATACCAACGAAATAGATCCGGGTGCCTATGCCGAGCGAACTTCGGGGTTTTCGAAGATGAAGAACCTGGTCGATGGGACCACGAAGCATATAGGCTCCTTTGAGTTGGGTCCTATGCAGAGCGGGGTATATGAGCTATTGAAGTAAGATATAATTTAGAGCATAATACCCCATAAGTCTCTTGCTTTCTGATCTTTAATTTTTGCATTTGTTTCGGGATCATCACTGGACCAATCCCTGGTATTATTGATATAGGTAGTTTTTAGAAAATTGAGGTCATATTTTTTTCTGGATTCTATCGGTTTAATTGACTTTACATCCACATCATTTACCATCACCTTGTTGGCAATCCAGGAAGTATACAATCGTGGGATGGTCATGCCCAGAATCACCCCGGGAAGCCCATGCATTCTGCAGGGTCCGCCGGAAAAAGTGATTTGATCGGTATAAAATGCAAAAACATACACACTGTCAAAAATTACCGTGAAAGCCTTTCTGCAGCTAAATCCGGCAATCACCCGGGTATCATTGGTAATTCGCCATTTTAGCGGGGTGATGGAATCACTCACCACCACGTTGTTTCCCAAATTCTTTTGCATTTCATAAGTGCCTTTGTTGAAATCTGAATACCAGATTTGTTGTTCATCGGAACTGGTCAGGAAGTTAGGGTACCTGACATTGGGGTCCCAGTGGTCAAAGCGAAAAATGCTCCGGTTGTGGGCGAAGGTAAGCAGGTAGTACCCCGTTTTGAGCTGGGGTAAATTCTCTGTAAGCTGGTCTGTAAAGAACCCCGGCCACATATTCTTCTTTATATCAGATTTGACCACATATTCGATTGTTCCCTGGCTGATAAAGGCCTGCGCATTTATCCCGCCTGAAGCCGTGAGACAGATAAGAAGGTTCCAAATTGATTTTTTCATAATAACAGATTTATTTGGATTTGGGCTTGGCAGTTTTGTTTTTGAGATCCCATTCAAACCCTATCATAAAATACCTCTTCAATCGGTCATTGGTGGTCTGGGTATAGGTATTACCGGTAAAATTCCGGTCAATCCCGATATTTT
>JAJXYG010000333.1 GCA_021780705.1 Bacteroidota bacterium | reverse complement strand
CGGAAACTTCCTTTCGGATCACCATCAAAAATAATGCAGCGGGAGGCGGAGGAAATGACTGGGTGTTGGATGACATCAACCTGGCTACCTGCTACCCTAACCTGAGCATGAGTCCCAAGGATACTGCCACCTCCTGCACGGGGATCGCCATGTCGCTGAGCGACACCGTAAGAAGCTATTTCAATAATTATGGGAATTATTGCTGGCAAAAAAGTACCGACGGAGTCAACTGGACCAGTACGGGGGTATGTGGCACCGCCACCCCGGTCCTGGTCAATGGAGAATATCAATACGTGGTGGACACGACCTTTGTCCCGGTGGCAGCCGACAGCGGCACCTATTACCGGGTTTCGGTAGCTACCACTTCGGCGAACCTGGCCAATTCATCCTGCTCGGTAAGTAACAACCAGAAAATCTTCACCAAGATCTTTAACGTAAGCTGTATCCTGCTAAATACCAAGGTCCTTAATTTTAACGGCACCCTGGACGGGAGCAAAGCTACCCTGTATTGGACCTCACAGAATGAAACCAATCTGAAAAACTATGAAATAGAAAAAAGCAGTGACGGGATTTATTTCACCCCGATTGGTGAGGTGGTTCCCTCCGGAAGCCCGAACCTGGCCAGTTATTCCTTTGTCGACCCCAGTCCGGTCTCCTCCTATGCATATTACCGGCTGAAACTTCTCAGTACCCTTGACAACAAGACCTCCTACTCTTCCATAGTTTCACTGTACAATCCGAACGCCTCATTAAAAGTCAATGTGATCAACCCCTTTACCAGCGACATTCGGATGAAACTCCTCCTTCCTGCCAGCGGCTCCGTCCAGTTCAATCTGTATAATATTTATGGAAAGCTCATCAAACAGGAACAGGCACAATTCAGCCAGGGCACTTCACGATACACCCTTACGGGACTGGAGCGCCTTCCTTCCGGAATTTATATTCTCAGGACGTTTTTCAATAATAGTGTGACCCAGAGCAAGCTGTTTAAAATGGATTGATAAAGGAATTGGGGATGGTCCATGGAACAGATGACCTCATATCTTCCAATGACTGAACGCAGCTAAATTATTTAAATCCCCTCAGTCCTTCCTGCTTATGGGTAATTGAATTATTCTTCCGCTTCTATACCAGCGCTTGAAATTCATACCGGGGAAAATTATTTCATCTTAATACCAAAACGCCTCCTCACCCAATTATGCGCATCTTTATAGCAGGGGGGATTTCCAATATGAATTATAACATACCACACCCTGATATTTTATCCTTGAATTGAAGGATACTGATTTCTTGCCTGGTTTCTTGCCTGGTTTCTGGTTTGCTACAAAAAAGGTGAATTACAGAAACAAATTATATTATCAGTGGCCCTTTCTCTCTCCAAATTACTGAATAGGTGAGGTCTAATTCTGGCATAACAGGTGCAATCATTTGACCGCTTCTTATCTGTCAACCCCAGGAATTTCGTCAAATTGCAATTCCGTTAATGGCTTTCGGGAGGATTGAAACGTACCGAACTTCAATTTAAGAAATATCAGTGGGCTAAAAAATCTGGTACTGATATACATTATATACCGAATTCACAGAGGAATTACTCAGGTTGCGGTAGATTTCACCGACATTTCTGGCAAACCAGCGCTGGTCGGTTTCTACCGGGGTGGAGTTACCCACCTGGTAAAAATCATACTTCATCTTGATGACGTCGGGAAAATTATTGGTACCAATAGTGACCGGAACCGCCTTGGCCTGCAAGGTCATGGTGATATATCCGGAAACAGGGTATCCGCCTATGGTCCCACTAATGGTGGGCGAATTCCAGGTGGTGCCGGCAGCCACATTATCCTTCAGGAAAATGAATTCTCCCTGAACCGGCTGATCAAAGGGAAGCCAATTGGAGAAATTGGCGTACATATAATAATCTCCACCGGGTTTGCGGTAATAGAGGGAATCATAGGGCTGTGAGGTATGTAACAGGGTCTCCGTGATGGTGCCATAGGACACACTTCCCACGGTCGGAGCGTAACTGATGACCTGGGAATGAATGGTATCCGTACTGCTGCTCTGGGAAACACTATATGTCCAGTTTGAATTCTGGGTCAAGGGGAAATAATCTCCTGTAGTAGCTGTCCCTGCCTGTACCGGGATGGTAAAGGAGCAGCTGCTGCCTCCAAAGGCTACCGAAAAGGTCTGGGTACCAGAATTCTGAGGGGTACCGCTTCCGGATAAAATGATGGTTTGGGTACCAGTACCGGTAAAGGTCCCCGACTGGTAAAAATAGAACCCATCTGCCGTATTGGTTACTATGCTGTAATTACCCGGCGCACTCACGTTAAGTTGCACCTGTACGCCGTTGGTCGCGTCCAGGGGAACCCCCTGCTGGAAAGTACCCAATACAGTGATTGGGGTACAGTTGCCGCCAGATCCTCCGGTGGTGCCCACCGCCATCTGGCCGAAATTGATAGAAAAGCCGCACTGGCTGTTCCCGTATTTGAGGGCAAAATTCTGGGGTCCTGAACTCTGGGGGGTTCCGGTACCCTTCAGGGTTACCGTATACACCCCGGCAGCAGCAAAGGTCCCTGAAGCACCGAAACTTACGCCGTTGGTCGTCGAGGAAGTTATCGTATAAGAGCCCGGGGAGGCCACTGCCACCTGGACCTGAACTGTATTGGTTGAATCCAGGGCAATTCCGGAAGTGTACAAACCACTCAGCGTAACAGGTTTACAATCCCCGGCACTGTCCGAAAACACCCCGCTTGAAATCCCTGTGGACTGGGTGCCACTGAAGGCGGAAGTAAATTTTCCATTGGTAATCTGTACCTTCTGGTTGGAAGAATTCAGGGCGGTCCCTGAAAAGGTCCCTGTAATGAGGGTATTGCTCAAAGCCGTGACGTTCACGGTAAACTCTCCGATCAACTGTCCTGCCTGATACAGATTGGACGAGGAAGAGGTATAGAGAAACGCATCTTCGTAGAGGGATGCCTTATAGGTTCCTGCAGTAAATTTATTGGCGTAGAGCAGCATTTCAAAATGCTGGGACCCTGTGAGGGAAGTACCCACCAGGTGCAATACATGGGTGCTGGTGGAAGAATCAATGTAGGCGCTGTCCATATTGCCGGCATACAGGGTGGTGCTGTCATTAAATTGCCAGGCGCCGGTAGAAAGGATCAGTCCGCTGGCCCCTTCCACACTGTATTCTTTCTGGCACGCATTTAAAAAAATGGCAAAAAGAATCAGTCCGCAAACAATTCTCATGGTTTTCATAGTAGGAATTTGTCTTAAAAAAGGCTATTTCAGGCTCAAGAAACCTGCACTTCATCATTCACCAGGGTATCAGTTTCCACGGGTTTAGACACCACATCATGTAATTTACCCTTAAAGAAACGCTTTTGAAACACAAGTATTGTTATGATACCTGTGGAAATTGCCGCGTCGGAAATATTGAAGATCGGCCTGAAAAATTCAAATTCATTGCCCCCTATGAAAGGGATCCAGGTGGGGAAATGGGCATTGCGGATGATGGGGAAATACAGCATATCCACCACCTTTCCATGCAGAAATCCGGCATACCCGTGTGGCGGAAAGATTTTGGCCACATTATAGGTAAACATGCTGCTGTCCTGGAAAATCATCCCATAAAACATGCTGTCGATCAGGTTTCCAAGTGCTCCGGAAAAGATCAGGGCCACACATATGATGAATCCGGGATGGAATTTCTGTTCGATAAGGCGTTTGAGGTAAAATACTCCGAAAATCACGGCAAAGAGCCTGAAGAGGGTAAGGATCAGTTTCCCCCAGTTCCCCCCGAATTGCCAGCCATATGCCATCCCTTCATTTTCAATGAAATATAACTTGAACCAATTGCCAAAAACGGCATGGGATTCACCCACGTAAAAATGAGTTTTCACGTAGATTTTAAGTGCCTGGTCAGCAAGAACCAGCAAAAAGATCAGCAGGATGACATTTCTTCCTTTCACTTGTGGGTATTTAAAAGCGTAAAGATAGCAAAATTGAGTCAGGCTCAGGTTTCACCGCAAAATAATTAACGATCCCTGCCGGAGGTATTCCGGGCAATTTCCCTCCCGGGAACCCTATTCTTCAAAATACACCCGGGGCACTCTTTCGGATATCCCGGTCATGATTTCATACGGAATGGTTCCGGCCCAACCTGCCAGACTGGTGAGAGGCAACTCCGCTCCAAAAACAAGGACTTCATCGCCTTCCTGAACCCCGTGGATTCCGGTGATATCCAGCATGGTCATGTCCATACACACATTACCTGCAGTGGGGGCTAATTTTCCCCTGACCCTCATTTTCCCCACCCCGCCGCTCAGGCTCCTGGGATACCCGTCGGCATAGCCGATGCGAACCGTGGCAATCACACTGTCGCGCGCAAGCAGGTGCTTGTGCCCGTAGCCCACCGACTCCCCTGCTGCCACCTTCCTGATCTGGGCTATGGTGGTTTTAAGTGTCGATACGTTTGTCAGGCGGGATTGCATGGCGGCAAAGGGGTCAATGCCATAGAGTCCTATTCCCAGGCGAACCATATCCATTTGGAGGGCCGGATATCTGGCAATGGCCGACGTATTGGATATATGACGCAGGAAGGGATATCCGAGATGATCCTGCAATTGCTGGCAGCATTTTTTGAAGATACTGAACTGAGCCCGGGTGAAAGCGTATTCCTTCGGGTCGTCCGAGGCAGCCAAATGAGAAAAGACCGATTCGACCCTGACGAGGTTCTGGGCTCTCAGCCTGTCTCCCAGGGTACCCATTTCTGCGGGCTCAAAACCCAGCCGGTGCATTCCGGTATCGATCTTGAGATGCACCGGGTATTGACTGATCCCGGCATCCCTGAGATATTGCAGAAATTCATTAAGGATCGCATTGGAATAGATTTCCGGTTCCAGGTGGTATTCCACCAAATTGCCAAAGGATTCCGGATCGGAATTCATCACCATTACAGGGACCCGTATCCCAGCCTTTCGAAGTTCCACCCCTTCATCGGCATAGGCCACCGCCAGGTAATCCACCTTCACCCCCGGCTCCCCTTCGAGCTTCCACATCCCCAGGTCGACCAGAACCCGGCTCTCCCGCTCGCCCCGCGCAATAGCCGCCCGCAACTCCAGGATTGTTGCACTTAAAACCATGCCTTGCACGCGTTCTTGCACGCTTAAATACCGGTTTCGGCTGCTCAGCGCCATGCCATCCGCATCGCGAACGATCGGGCACGCCACCACCTCCACCCCGAAGTTCAGGTCTTTCACCATCTTCCTCAGCACCGCCACCTGCGCTGCGTCCTTTTGCCCAAAGTAAGCCCTGTCAGGACTTACGATGTGAAACAGCTTCGCCACCACGGTCGCCACGCCGGTAAAATGCCCCGGCCTCGACGCCCCGTCCAGCCTGTCCC
>JAJXYG010000279.1 GCA_021780705.1 Bacteroidota bacterium | reverse complement strand
TATGTAAAGGGAAAGAATAAATACGTGAAGAAGGGGGTGACTTATGTTGCTGAATATGCTCCGCAGGATGAACATTTCTTCCCCAGGATGTGGGATAACAGCAATGACCAGGGCCATGCAGATTACTACGCCACTTTTGCAGGGATCGGAAAAGATCCTAAAACGGGGGCTTATCTGGAAAAGCCTACCATGGCTGACAACATCCGGTTCTTCTTTGCCTACCAGTTCAACTGGATGTACCTGCGGTATTTCATGTGGAATTTTGCAGGAAAACAAAATGACATCGAAGGAATCGACATGGGCAATGTCCGGGATGGCAACTGGCTCACCGGCATACCTTTCTGGGATACCGCCCGGCTCGGAGACCAGAGCAAAATGCCGGACTCCATCAAACACAACAAATCGCACAATACCTTGTTCGCCCTCCCGCTGCTCCTTGGGCTCCTGGGACTTTACTACCAGTATAAGAAGCATCGGAATGATTCGGTGGTAGTCGGGCTGCTCTTCTTTTTCACCGGTATAGCCATTATCATCTACCTCAACCAGGCTGGTAACCAGCCCCGTGAACGAGACTATGCCTACGTGGGCTCCTTTTATGCCTTCGCCGTCTGGATCGGGCTGGGCGTATTGTTTGTGAAGGAAATTTTTGAAAAATACATGGGCAACAAATATGCCCATTACGCCGCGGCAGTAATTTGTGTACTCGCTGTCCCGGTACTGATGGCCAACCAGGAATGGGATGACCATGACCGCAGCCACAAAACACTGGCACGGGACTTGGCGATCGACTACCTGGAAAGCTGCGCGCCCAATGCCATCCTCATCACCTTCGGAGACAATGACACCTATCCATTGTGGTTCGCCCAGGAGGTGCTCGGTATCCGAAGAGATATCCGGGTAATCAACTCCAGCCTAATGGGGACAGACTGGTATTTGAACCAGTTGCGATATAAGGTCAACAAGAGTGCCCCCATCGATGTGATCTGGAACCCCGATCAGATTATCGGAAGCACCCGGGATGGAATTTATTTTTATCAAGATGCCCCGGGGGCTAGGGTCGATCAGACCAAGCCGATGGATCTTTATACCATGATGAAGGACTATGCGGGCAGCGACGACCACAGCAGGGAGGTCCAAAACGGCACCGATTGGCTCAATATCTACCCGACCAAGTACGTATCCATCCCGGTCGACACCAACCTGGTACGGGAAAACGGCACGGTAAATCCAGGCGACAGTGTGGTAAGCAATGTGGTATTTACCATTCCTAAAAATGTACTCGGCAAAAACGAAAGTGCCATACTGAATATCATGGCAGCCAACAAATGGAAAAGGCCTATTTATTTCACTTCACCCTATGATGCGCTCGGTTTTGGCCAATACCTGAGAACCGACGGACTCACCTACCGCTTTGTGCCGGTGAAGAACAGTACTGTAAACAGGGACTGGGCCTATAATGTGATGATGAATAAATTCAAATTTGGAGATTGCAATATCCCCGGCGTGTATTTTGATGAAGAAAACAGAAGGCACCTGCTGACCATCCGGATGCAATTTGCCCAGGTGGCCAATAACCTTGCGGAGAACGGCCGTAAGGAAGACGCCAGGAAGATGCTGGAAAAATGTGACCACATGATGCTGCAGCAAAACTTCCCCTATGGGCTGGTTTCCCGCTATGAACAGCATGATCAGATCTCCATGCAGTTCCTGCTGGCTTCCTACAAATCCGGGGACAGTACCCTGGCAGCCAAGGTTTCTGACGACCTCAGGAAAGACCTTGAACAGCAAATTACCTATTATAACAGCCTAAACGATAACCAGCAGGCGGTGCTGTCACAGGAAAATCAGACCGTACAGCAATTGCTGGAACAACTCAATGCCATGGAGGCGTATTTCAAGTCCCCGGCATTAGAGAATCCTGAATTGAAGTCACCAATCATCAATAATCCCAAGGTGAATGTGAAGCAGAAAATGCCCACCGACAAGACACAATAGGTTCTTTTTCAATAGTCCCGGATTTGAATTGCCCGAAAGGGCGGTCCGGGACTATTTATTTGGGGTGCGAACCATTTTTTAAGATAAATTGTTTTGTAATTTGCAAGAGAGGCAGTTTCTTTCCCAGGGGTTATTGGGATGGGTTCTCAATTGAAGATTCGTACCGCAGGAGCCTGGACCAGGATTTCTTTTTCAGGATGCACCCCAACCCCTCATCCAAACAAATTCAATCATGATCGGTCACCACTTTTCCAAATTTGATCCCAGGTCAGGGGCTAAAACCCCCTTCGAGAAGTTATTGGATCTTTTCATGCAGCTACTGACCTATACAAGCGGGGATGTAGCCGAAGCACTCAGCTGGCTTACTGAACTGGACAAGGAATATAACCTGACCAGCAAAGACTATGGGTTGGGCGATTTTATCGATGATCTCAAGGAAAAAGGCTACATTGAAGAAAAGAGCCAGGACGGGACCATTCAGATTACACCTAAGACCGAACAGGGAATTCGCAAGCGCAGCCTCGAAGAGATCTTCGGTAAACTTAAAAAGACCAAACAGGGCAACCACCAGACCTTCAAACCAGGTAACGGGGATGAGATCAATCCAGAAACCCGGCCGTTCCAGTTCGGCGATACCCTGGAGCAGATTGATTTCACGGAATCCATCCGCAATGCACAGATCAATCACGGGATTGATACCTTCAAAATGAATGAGGGAGACCTTGAAATCCGGGAAACAGACCTGAAAGCCCAGACCTCGACCGTCCTGATGATCGACATATCGCACTCGATGATTCTGTATGGAGAAGACCGGATTACCCCTGCCAAGAAAGTAGCCATGGCGCTCAGTGAACTGATTACCACCAAATATCCCAAGGATACCCTAGACATTGTCGTCTTTGGCAACGATGCCTGGCCGGTAGAGATCAAGGACCTCCCTTATCTCCAGGTGGGCCCCTATCACACCAATACGGTGGCGGGCCTGGAACTGGCCATGGACATCCTGAGAAAAAGAAAAAATCCGAATAAACAGATCTTCATGATCACTGACGGGAAACCCACCTGCCTGAAGATCGGAAAGAAGTATTATAAAAACAGTTTTGGGGTGGATCGCAGGATACTGAACCGCTGCCTTAACCTGGCGGCCCAGTGCAAGAAACTCAAAATCCCGATCACCACTTTTATGATAGCCAGCGATCCCTACCTGCAGAAATTTGTGACTGAATTTACCGAGACCAATAACGGAAAGGCCTTCTTTGCTTCTCTGGACCGGTTGGGGGCCTTCATATTCAAGGATTTTGAAAGTGGCAAAAGAAAGACACTTTATTAAAAAAGTCAGAGATTAAATTGAGTACCGGAAAAAGTTGAAAACCTAAAAATTAATAAACACGCACTTCTCGCTTTATAAGAAACATTATGGATATACAAAAGATCAAAACCTTTGGACAGCTTAAAGAAAGTGGATACAAACCTAAATCAGTAAAAGATGAAATCAGGAGCAACCTCATCCGGAAAATCTCCAAGCGCGAAATTACCTTCCCGGGGATCATCGGTTATGAGGATTCTGTGATCCCGGATACGGAGCGAGCCCTGTTGTCCCGTCACAATATATTATTTCTAGGATTGAGGGGCCAGGCCAAGACCCGTATGGCCCGGCAGATGACCGGGCTCCTGGACGAATTCATCCCGGTGATCGAAGGCAGTGAAGTCAATGACGACCCTTTTCATCCTTTAAGCAAATATGCTAAAGACCTGGTCGCGGAAATGGGAGACAATACCCCCATCGTGTGGTTGGAACGAAGCAAGCGTTATGGAGAAAAGCTGGCCACTCCGGACGTAAGTGTGGCGGACCTGATCGGGGATATCGACCCGATCAAAGCCGCCAACCTGAAACTTACCTACGCTGATGAAAGAGCCATCCACTATGGGATTATCCCCCGCAGCAACCGCGGAATCTTTGTAATCAACGAACTGCCTGATCTTCAGGCCAGAATACAGGTCTCACTTTTCAACATCCTGGAAGAAGGAGATTTGCAGATCAGGGGATTTAAATTAAGACTTCCCCTGGACATCCTGTTTGTGTTTACGGCTAACCCGGAAGATTATACAAATCGAGGTGCCATCGTCACCCCCCTTAAAGACAGGATTGAAAGCCAGATCCTGACTCATTATCCTACCACCATCGAGACTTCTTTAACCATTACCGAACAGGAGGCAGGGATTCATGAGGACCAGATGAAGAAAATCCAGATAAGCGACCTGGTAAAAAGACTCATTGAACAGGTATCCTTCGAAGCGCGGGCCAGTGAATATGTTGACAAGAAAAGCGGGGTTTCTGCCCGGTTGACCATCGCTGCTTATGAAAATGCGGTAAGTGCCGCTGAACGCCGCGGCCTCATCAACAAGGAAAAGGAAACCCAGGTATGGGTAAGTGACCTGGTGGGCATCATTCCCTCCATCACCGGAAAGATCGAACTGGTATACGAAGGCGAGCAGGAAGGCCCCTACCAGGTAGCATTCAACCTCCTGGAGAAAGCCTTCAGGACCCAATTTGCCGCCTACTTCCCCAATCCTGAAACATTTAAGAAGAAAAGAAACAAGGATGCTCCTGATGAAAATCCTTACAAGGCCATCATCCGGTGGTTTGATGCAGGCAATTCCCTCAATGTATTCTTCAATGTAAAAGATGAAGACAAGATTCAGTTATTGTACAAGGTGGATGGGCTGTACGGGCTGGTTAAAAAGCATTTCCCCACGCTGAATTCAAAGGAAAATGCCTTGCTCATGGAATTTGTCCTGCACGGGCTCTCCGCTTATTCTTTGATCAGTAAAAAAGTGGTGGAAGGAAAAATTGAATTTAAGGACCTCATGGGCAGCATGCTGAATTTTAGTCCACAGTCATTTCGTGATGAAGAAATGGATGAGGAAGATTTTAAATAATGGGGCAACCTTTAAGCTGAAGGTATATAGGGTACCATGGGAGATTTCTTCCTCCAGGCTTGGGACCTTTCATTACTTAGAAATTATATCCAAAGCCCAGATAGTAGGAGGTAAAAGTTCCTCCATTGAAAAACAAGGGGGTTATCCCTCCCCGGAAAAAGAATCCGCCCCGGGTTGGCTGGTGGCGGTATCCCAGGCTCAGGTGGTAGAACACTACACTATGATGGGCATTGTCAAAAATACCGCCCACATTGGCGGTAAGAAAGGTAGCTCCCGTACCCGCTTCAAAAAAATGGGTCTGGTGGCCAAACAGGTAATTGATCGATACCGGGAATGACACAATATTGATCCCTATGGCCCCATAATACCCTACTCCTCCGGAAAATCCTAACCCGTTCACTCTTTTTCCAAATCTGCGGTCATAATTGGCGGATAGCAGAGGCCCCGAACCGCCCAGCAAGAAATACACCGCCTGAGGAGGCCGGTCTGTAACCAGGCGGGTTTTGT
>JAJXYG010000009.1 GCA_021780705.1 Bacteroidota bacterium | reverse complement strand
GCCTAAGTCAATACCGACTTGCTTTTTTGTAGGCTTCAATGGTTTATACTGCACTTCACAAAGTATGGACACAAAAAATTTACCAGTGGGTGTTTTTGAAACGGTGCAATGTTTTACTTCTCCTTGCAGTCCTCTATGCTCAATGATTTTAATTCCGTCTTTGAATTTTGGGAAAAACAATCTTTCATTATTCACCTCCACAAATTGTGGAACAGTAAAGCTACTTTTTCTACGTTTGCTTTTAAAACGTGGAAATTTTGCATTACCTCTGAAAAAATTCACAAAAGCAGTATCTAAATTTCTTAAAGCAGTCTGCAAAGATTGGCTATTAACTTCTCTCAGCCATTCAGTTTCTTCCTGCCTTTTGAGTGTTGTCAAAAACTCTGCTTGTTTATGATAATTGTCTGACTTCCTGCTTTCTTTATACTGTTCAATTCTCTCATTCAAAAAATGATTATACACGAACCGAACACAACCAAAATGCTTATTCAAAAGCACTTCCTGCTCCCTGGTAGGTAACAACGCAAAACGATATGTTTTTTGTATTGTTTTCATTTTCAGGTGTAAAGAAAATTCTTTTTTTTTGAAACTTGATACGTCCTTGAATTACGATCACCTACATGGCATAGATTGTTTTACAAAAACCCCGCTATTAGGGCTAAAGAAAAACAATTACGCTTCCACCAATCATTCAAAGCATTACCTTAAAAGCCCCATGATTTTCGTTTGCAAATACCGTAAAAAGCTGCTTGTGGGCCATTTGCATAATGACATGAAGTCTATTATGCAGTCAATTACTTCCAAATCTGATTTTGAAATTGAAGTATTTGAAA
Source organism: Bacteroidota bacterium (assembly GCA_021780705.1). GTDB lineage: Bacteria > Bacteroidota > Bacteroidia > Chitinophagales > Chitinophagaceae > Ginsengibacter. The sequence goes on along the minus strand of JAJXYG010000009.1, from coordinate 4,651 downwards.
GTGAAGTGGACCCTATCCATTTTCTCATTCGCTATATTCCACGTCTTTCTTGTTACTTCCATAGTTCGCAAATTGAAGCAGGAAACCGCTATTGCAATTTGGCAAAACCACAAAAACATATTGTCAAAGAACTTTTGGAAAGAACATACCTTTGGGTCAGATGGTTACTTCGTTTGTTCTATCGGAGAAGCAAGTCCAGATACTGTCCTTCAATATATTCTTTCACAAGGCTAAATGTTTCAGGTGCCTTACATCCCAAAAGCTACAGACTTTTGGGTTTTACGGCATGTTTTATAAAATTAGTTGATGAGCGTCTATTACTGATGGGTTATCCGATGCCCCGGAGGTTGATCCTCTCCTGAGAATCCGGCCTAACTGAATGACCCTACCTGAAGGGGAGGTTCTGCCAGGGTATTGAGCAGGCTTTCTGATTTTTCCTCAGAATTGATCAGGTCTGCCAGGGTCACCTTATCAAGGAACTGGTCCACGGAAAGCTGGATCATCTGCCAGAGAGATCTTACGCTGCAATCCACTGAATTGGTACAAAACTTCAACGCCCCGGAATAGTCCCCGCAAAAGGTTTTGTCAAAAAGAGGCCCTCCCAGTGTCTTTAACACCTGATTCATATTGATCTGGCAGGCGGGTTTTGCCAGCACATACCCGCCTTTATTACCCGGAGTACTATTCAGATACCCCACCAATCTCAATTTGCGGGTCAGCTTGGCCACATAGGCAGGAGACAACCCTTCGGCTTCACTCAGCTGAGGAATGCTCATCCCGTATTTATCTTCACATTTGGCAATGCGCAATAATATCCTTAAGCCATATTCTTCCTGTGCGGTAATCTTCATATTGATAAATTAAGCTCCCATGGGATCAACCTGGTAGCGGTTGATGAACAGTGACCGCAGGTTGTCCACAGACTCCTGGTCATTTTTTCGGGTACATTCGGTATTGAATACCTCCACGAGGTCTCCGGCGATTTCTCCGGCAGACCGTCCTTCAATCTGGTGACGTTCCAGCAGTTTGACAAATTCCCCGTTCTTGAACAGGGCGATATTGGGTGAAGAAGGAGTGACCGTCGGGGTATAATTCTTGCGGTAGAAATTTACTGCTTCCTTTTCCATCCCGGCAAAAAGGGTCACCAGGGAATCCGGAACCACTTCATTGAACAGTGCCAGCAGCGCTCCGGGTCTCGCGGTCCGGGCTGCACATCCACACACAGAATTCAGGACGACCAGGGTGGTGGTGCCATCTTTCTTGTTCAGGGCGTTCTCCACATCTTCCGGGGTCTTTAATTCCGAAAAGCCTGCTTCGGTCAGCTCCTGGCGGAAGGGAGCGGCTACATGTTCGGGATAGGTGGGGGCCGCAGTACCCATTAATGAATTCAAACTAATTTGTGCCATAAATTTTTATTTTTTAAATTTTTGTTTTTTACATAAATCCAAGTTCCAGGGAAGCCGCTTCGCTCATCATGCTTTTGTCCCATGGCGGATCCCATACTACCGACACATGCACCTCGTTGACCCCTTCAATCTGGCGGACCTTCTGGTCCACTTCCAGCGGGATGTCCTGGGCTGCAGGACAGCTGGGTGCAGTAAGGGTCATGACAATCTGCACATTGTTGATCGGCAGTATGTCAATTTCGTATATCAGTCCCAGTTCGTATATGTTTACCGGAATCTCCGGATCATATATGGTCTGCAAACAATCAATGACCTTTTGTTTTAAAGTGGCTTCGTCCATCATCATCATAGGGTTTTTTCTGATTCATACGGATTTTTAAACGCCAGTGCATAATGCTTGATTTGCTTGATCATGGCCAGCAATCCATTGGAACGGGTTTGCGCCAGGTGATTCATCATCCCGATCTCCCGGATAAAATCCAGCGGGGCCTCCAGGATGTCCTCCGGACGCTGGCCGGAAAGGACCCTGATCAGCATGCTGATGATGCCCTTTACAATGACCGCATTGCTGTCGGCCTGGTAGTATACCCTTCCATCCCGGTATTCGGCCACCAGCCAGACTGTGGATTGACAGCCCTTGATAATATTTTCCTCCTTTTTAAATTGCTCCTCCAGGGGGGGCAACTTTTTGCCCAGGTCGATGATATATTCATATTTTTCTTCCCAGGTATCAAATAAGGAGAAGTCCTCCACTATTTCCTGTTCCCTTTCCCTTATGGTCTGAATCTGGCTCATTACAACAACATTTTTACCGCCTTGCTGACCCCGGCGAAGAGGCGGTCAATTTCTTCTTTTGTATTATACATGGCAAAGGAGGCCCTGACAGTGCCCGGTACTCCAAACCGGTCCATCAGGGGTTGGGTGCAATGGTGCCCGGTGCGCACGGCAATTCCCTGATTGTCCAGCAGCACGCCCACATCCTGCGGGTGGATTCCGTCGATGACAAAAGAGAGCACACTGGCCTTTTCCTTCGCACGGCCCAGGATCCTGAGACCCGGAACCTGTTCCAGCAATCCGGTGCCATACTGCAATAATTCATTTTCATGCGCCCGGATGGCTTTTTTGGAAGTGGCTGTTACAAAATCCAGTGCCGAGCGAAGGGCTACCGTATCTGCGATATTGGGAGTCCCCGCTTCATACTTGTAGGGAAGTTCATTATAGGTCGTCTTTCCAAAAGTCACCTCCTTGATCATTTCTCCGCCTCCCATGAAAGGGGGCATCTCATCCAGAATGCTTTTCTTCCCGTACAATACCCCTACCCCTGTGGGCCCATATACTTTGTGGCCGGAAAAGGCAAAAAAATCGCAATCCATTCCGGTCACGTCAATATCCAGGTGTACGGTGGACTGTGCCCCGTCGATCAGGGCCAGTGCACCCACGGCATGGGCCGCATCAATCAGGGCTTTTACCGGATTGACTGTACCCAGGGAATTAGAGACGTGCACCACTGCCACCAGTTTGGTACGGGCCGACAGCAGCTTATGAAAGGCATCCATATCCAGTTCCCCGGAGTCCGTCACCGGAATGACTTTCAGCACGGCCTTTTTTTCTTCACAAATCATCTGCCACGGCACAATATTGGAATGGTGCTCCATTCCGGAAATGAGGATCTCATCTCCCTTCCCGAGGTGTGTTCGCCCCCAGGTGAAGGCCACCAGGTTGATTGCTTCGGTAGCCCCGCGGGTAAAAATGATTTCTTCCCTCCTGGCTGCGCCAATAAAATCCTTCACGGTATCACGGGTGGATTCATAGGCTGCGGTGGCTTCTTCGGCCAGGGTGTGAATTCCCCGGTGAATGTTGGCATTGAAATTTGAATAGTAATCAAGGAGCGCATCCAGGACCACCTGGGGCTTTTGGGAAGTAGCCGCATTGTCCAGATACACCAGGGGCTTTCCATTCAGTTTGCGCTCCAGGATCGGGAAGGCCGACCGGAGGGTACTGACATCAAAAGCGGGTGATAAGGTGGCTAGAGTTTCCATGATAACTTCTTAATTTATTATACAGAAAGCCGGCGGGCAATAGATTCCTGCACGCTTTCCCTGAGTGGTTCCCATTTGATCTGGTCTACAATATCCGAGGCAAAGGCATTCAGCAACATGGAGCGCGCATGGTCCCTGGAGACCCCGCGGCTCTGCAGGTAAAAAAGCGCTTCGGGATCGAGCTGTCCTACCGTACATCCATGAGAGCATTTCACATCATCTGCAAATATCTCCAGCTGGGGTTTGGTATTGATGGTGGCCCCGTCTGAGAGCAGGATGTTCTTGTTGGATTGATAGGCATTGGTCTTCTGGGCATCGGGTCTCACAAAAATCTTTCCGTTGAATACCCCGGTAGCGTGTCCATCCAGGATTCCTTTATAAAATTCATTGCTATAGCAATTGGGCTTTTGGTTGTCCACCAGGGTGTGGTTGTCCACATGGGTTTCTCCCTTCAGGAGGTATAATCCATAGAGATGGGATTCGCACCCTTCTGCTTCAAGGATCAGGTTGGTATTGTTGCGAATAACCGCACCGTCCAGTGAAATGGTTACCCCGTGTACAAAACTTCGGGCAATCTGCCTGATATGGACGGTATGCACCTGGCTTGCTCCCGCACGATCCTGCTGGAGTGAATAATAGTGCAAACGGGCATTCCGGTCCACTACCACCTCCATCACTTCATTGGTGAAACTGTCCATAGCTCCGGTGGTGAAGGAGGTTTCTATGATTTGCACTGAAGCACGTTCCTGAAGATATACCAGGATCCTGGGCTGGGCGAGCGCATGGTTCTGACTGGCATCAATCAAATGATAAAAGATTACCGGCCTTTCCACCTCCCGGTTCTTTGGAAATAACAGAAATACCCCTTCTGATATGAAGGAGGTATTCAATGCCTGAAGGCCATCGCGGACCGTGGTGCTGCTTTTTCCAAGAGATTCCAGGACCAGGTCCTTGTGTGCGCCCCGCAGGGCACTTTCCAGGTCCTGCACTTCCATTTCGGTTTTCGCGGACCGTATGGCAGAAAGCCCGGAATGGTATTTTCCGTTGACAAATACCAGCTCATTGGCTTCCCCGCTTCCCGGCAGGCGGACCGATTCCAGCTGATTGCGTAATAGTAACTCCGCATCCGGCTTACTACCCAGTGCATATTCATGGGTAAACAATTTGCCAATGGGAGTAAAGCGCCATTCTTCATTTTTGGCAGTC
>JAJXYG010000130.1 GCA_021780705.1 Bacteroidota bacterium | reverse complement strand
AGAAGGGAAAATAAATACCGAAAACGGATCACCCAATTGATCCAAATCAACCAGATTTCTTGCCTCTGCTCAATTCCCGGAACCGGGGAGGATCGTAAATTTGAATGAGATAAAATCTGGTAATATGGAATCACTTAAAAGCTTCAGGGAATTTACCCGGAACCTTCAATGGAATGCAGAAAAGATGCCGGTGCTTTTTATGGGCCATGGGTCCCCCATGAACGGGATTGAACACAATCAGTTCAGTGAAACCTGGGCTTCTCTGGGCAGAACCCTTCCGGTGCCGACCGCCGTTTTGGTAGTCTCTGCCCACTGGCTCACCCGAGGTACCCGTATTACCGCAATGGATTTCCCGCCCACCATCCATGATTTTGGAGGATTTCCAGGAGCGCTATATGAGGTGCAATATCCTGCTCCGGGCAGTCCGGACCTGGCCCGGGAAACTGTGGCCGCCATCCATTCCACCGAGGTGGTGGAAGACCATGACTGGGGACTGGACCACGGTGCCTGGACGATCATCAGAAATATGTATCCGGAAGCGAAAATCCCCGTGCTCCAGATGAGCATAGATTTTACCAAGGACGGAGCCTATCATTATCAACTGGCTAAAGAACTGGCCTTTCTTAGAAAGAAAGGAGTACTTATTATAGGAAGCGGCAATATGGTTCATAACCTCAGGTTGCTCTCCTTCGACAGGATCAATGAACCTTTTGGCTTTGACTGGGCTGCAGAGATGAACGAGACCTTTAAAAAGGACATTCTGGAAAGACGCCATGACGAGCTGATTGCGTACGAAAAAATAGGTCCCCAGGCAAAGCTGGCCATACCCACCCCGGATCATTATTTCCCGCTTTTATATACCTTGGGGCTCCAGGAGGAGGCAGACCAGGCTACCCTTTTTAATGACTCGCTCCTGGCGGGTTCGCTGACCATGACCTCCGTACTCCTTCATTAACCCGGCCCGGGTTCCTGCCACCCCGGGGAAGGGGCGGAAACCCACTGGTTGGACATTGTAAATTAACAACCCAAGAATCCTTTACCCTGCTGCATTTTAAGGAAAAATCCCTAATTTGCGGATTGTAGAAACGGCTAATTTATGTTTTCCTACCCCCATTGTGAAGGAATAATTTCGAAAGGTTAAACTTTCATTATTTTTCTTGAAAAATAATTTTTAGGCAATTTTTCTTCAATAATCCCTTAAGGATTATAGAGAAATACGAATGGATTGAGTTAAACGATTGATTATTTTAATGCAAATATGAAAAGAAAAGGTTTATACGCTCCGGAATATGAGCATGATGCATGTGGTATCGGCTTTATTGCCAATATCAAGAGCCATAAGAGCCACCAGATTGTATCAGATGCACTGACGATCCTGGAAAATATGGAGCACCGGGGAGCTTGCGGTTGTGAAAACAATACCGGGGATGGTGCGGGAATACTGATACAGATTCCGCATGAGTTCTTCTTTGATGAATGCATTAAACTGGGTATCCATCTGCCCGCCTATGGCAAATACGGGGTTGGGGTACTTTTCTTTCCCAAAGACATCCGCCTCAGGGAAGAATGCCGTGACATTTTCAATCGGTCGGCGGAAACCCTGGGCCTTGAGGTCATGGGGTACCGCAGGGTACCGGTGAATACCGAGGATATCGGGCTGACAGCCCTTTCGGTGGAACCTGAAATGGAACAGGTATTTATCGCCTGCCCCGACCATATCAACAACCCGCTTGAATTTGAAAGAAAGTTATTTGTCCTTAGGAACTATGCTACCCATACGATCAACAATACCGTAAAAAAAGATCCTATCGGATTTTATGTAGCGTCACTTTCCTACAAGACCATTATCTATAAAGGTCAGCTGACCAGCCTGCAGGTGCGGCATTATTTCCCGGACCTGAGCAACAAAAAGATAGTATCGGCATTCGGACTGATCCACTCCCGGTTTGCCACCAATACCTTTCCTTCCTGGAAATTGGCCCAGCCCTTCCGGTATATCGCCCACAACGGAGAAATCAATACCCTGCAGGGAAATTTAAACTGGCTCCAGACCAGCCAGATGGGATTTGTATCACAATACTTCACCAAGGAAGAAATGGAGATGCTCCTGCCCATTGTGAACAAGGGCCAGTCCGATTCTGCCTCGCTGGACAATATGATTGAATTGCTGACCCTGTGTGGAAGGTCTCTGCCCCATGTCATGATGATGCTGATTCCGGAGGCTTGGGATGGCAATGACCAGATGGATCCTGTGAAGAAGGCCTTCTATGAATTCCATGCCTCCTTCATGGAGCCATGGGACGGCCCGGCCTCCATCTCTTTCACTGATGGAAAGACCATCGGAGCCACCCTGGACCGCAATGGCCTGAGGCCATCGCGTTATTGCATCACTACCGATGACCGGGTAATCATGGCTTCTGAAACCGGGGTACTTCCTGTGGATCCCAAACTGGTAAAGGAAAAAGGAAGACTTCAACCCGGTAAGATGTTTGTGGTGGACCTGGAACAGGGCCGTATCATTAGTGATGAAGAGATCAAACAAAAGATTTGCACCCAAAAACCCTATGGAGAATGGATAAACAAATACCAGATCCGGATGGAAGAATTGCCGGAACCCAGGGTCATGTTTACCCATTTGGAACACCAGCAGGTTTTTAAATATCAAAAGGCATTTGGATATACCACCGAAGATCTGGAGGTACTGATTGCCCCCATGGCCTTAACCGGCAAGGAACCCATAGGCTCCATGGGAAGTGACGTGCCCCTGGCGGTACTGAGCAATGAACCCCAGCACCTGAGCAGCTATTTCAAGCAGCTGTTCGCCCAGGTAACCAACCCTCCGATCGACCCGATCCGGGAAAAACTGGTGATGTCCCTGGCCAATTTTGTGGGCAATAATGGAAACATCCTGGAGGAAAATCCACTGTCCTGTCATTGCGTGGCCCTGAAGCATCCGGTGCTTTCCAACCATGAGTTGGAAAAAATCCGAAGTATTGATACCGGGATATTTCAGGCCAAAACCTTGCAGACCTACTTCATGGCTGACGGCAAACCGGGATCCCTGCAAAGAGGGATAGAAAGGCTGTGTCGTTATGCCGTGGATGCCGTCATGGACGGTTTTGAGGTACTGATCCTTTCAGACCGCGCCATTGACAGTGAACATGCCCCTATTCCATCCCTGCTTGCCGTAGCAGCGGTACACCATCACCTGATCCGAAAAGGACTACGAGGTCAGGTAGGCCTGGTCGTGGAAGCAGGAGACGTATGGGAAGTGCATCATTTTGCCTGCCTGGTAGGATTTGGCGCCACAGCCATCAACCCCTACCTGGCCCTGTCCACCATCCGGGATATGAAATTGTCCGGAAAAATGGAGACCGAACTGGATGCCAACCAGCTTAAGAAGAATTATGTGAAAGCGGTCAACAACGGGCTATTGAAGGTCTTCTCCAAAATGGGCATATCCACCCTGCAATCCTATCAGGGTGCACAAATCTTTGAGATCATCGGAATCAACCAGTCCGTAATTGATAAATACTTTACCGGGGCTACCTCAAGAATCCAGGGTATGGGACTTGATGAAATTGCGGCGGAATCCCTGATCAAACATTCTTTCGCCTTTAGCAAGAAGGATATTCCATCCGACCGGCTTACCGTCGGGGGACTCTACCAATGGAAAAGAAAAGGGGAATACCACCTATTCAACCCCCAGACCATCCACCTGCTGCAGCATGCCACCCGCAGGAATGATTACGGGGTATTTAAAAAATATTCAAAGCTGGTCAATGAACAGACCGAGAAGGCAGCGACCCTGAGAAGTCTGTTGCAGTTCAAGGTTAACAGGCCTTCCATCTCTATCGACGAAGTGGAACCGGCAGAAAATATCTACAGAAGATTTGCAACCGGGGCGATGTCCTTTGGATCCATCTCCTGGGAGGCCCATACGACCCTTGCCATTGCCATGAACCGCCTCGGCGGCAAGAGCAATACCGGTGAGGGAGGGGAAGATGAGGTTCGTTATCAGAAATTACCCAACGGGGATTCAATGAGGAGTGCGATCAAACAGGTAGCCTCTGCACGGTTTGGGGTAACCAGTCTTTATCTGACCGAAGCTGATGAATTGCAGATCAAAATGGCCCAGGGTGCCAAGCCCGGGGAAGGAGGGCAATTGCCCGGTCATAAGGTAGATGAATGGATTGGAAGGGTAAGGCATTCTACTGCAGGGGTAGGACTGATTTCTCCCCCGCCTCATCACGATATTTATTCTATTGAAGACCTGGCCCAGCTCATTTTTGACCTGAAGAATGCCAACCGGAAAGCCCGGATCAATGTAAAACTGGTTTCCAAGGCAGGAGTAGGTACTATTGCAGCGGGAGTGGCGAAGGCAAAGGCCGATGTCATCCTGATATCAGGCCATGATGGCGGTACGGGTGCTTCCCCGATAAGTTCAGTCAAACATGCAGGGCTGCCCTGGGAATTGGGACTGGCAGAGACCCACCAGACCCTGGTGAAAAATAAACTGCGCAGCAGGGTGGTCGTTCAAACTGACGGACAGTTGAAGACCGGTCGCGATATTGCCATTGCAACCCTTCTTGGGGCAGAAGAATGGGGGGTGGCTACAGCTGCCCTGGTAACGGAAGGTTGTATTATGATGAGAAAATGCCATCTCAACACCTGTCCTGTAGGGGTAGCCACCCAGGATCCTGAACTGCGTAAAAGATTCAGTGGTCAGGCGGACTATGTGGTCAACCTGTTTAAGTTCCTGACCCAGGAACTCCGGGAAATCATGGCCGAATTGGGCTTCAGGACCGTAGATGAAATGGTGGGCCAGGTGGAATTTTTGGAAAAAAGGGAAGGAATCACCCATCCCAAATACAGCAAACTGGATCTCTCCCCGATTCTGTACAAGGAGCCCATTTCCCAGTATACCGGATTATTCAAGTGTGAGGAACAGGACCATGGCCTGGCAGAGGTGCTGGACTGGAAACTGCTTGAGGCAGCCAAACCAGCTATTGAACTGGGACAGAAGGTGACCCAATCCTTCAAGATCCAGAATACGGACCGGACTACCGGGACCATTCTTTCCAACGAGATTACCAAGAAACGGGGAGCCGCAGGGCTGCCCGAGGATACCATCCATTTTAAATTCAAGGGTACGGCCGGCCAGAGTTTTGCGGCCTTCAATACCCGTGGGGTGACCCTGGAACTGGAAGGCGATGCCAATGATTATTTCGGCAAGGGGTTAAGTGGGGCTAAACTGATCGTCTATCCTCCCAAAGACTCCCAGTTCGTTCCGGAAGAAAATATCATTATCGGGAATGTGGCTTTTTATGGAGCTACCTCAGGAGAGGCCTACATCAGGGGTAAAGCCGGAGAACGCTTTTGCGTGCGCAATTCAGGGGCTAATGTAGTGGTGGAAGGTGTGGGAGATCACGGCTGCGAATACATGACCGGGGGCAACGCCATCATCCTGGGTGAACCCGGAAGGAATTTC
>JAJXYG010000356.1 GCA_021780705.1 Bacteroidota bacterium | reverse complement strand
TGGAAGGGCGATGGCAAGGGTACCAAATGGTTTGTGCCCGGAAGGGAGTACAACCGCTTTGGCCTGGACACTTGCCCCTGTACCTCCTGGCGCTGGTCCAGGAATGAACGTTATATCAACAATGCCGTAGAGGCTTATGGAAAAGTGTATTCGAACTTGAAGGTGCATGATCCGGGATACCCTACTCCGGCCTACCTGGAATCCAGGATCCGCTATGGCAATATTGAATTCGACGGGGATATCTCTAAAGATTCCCCGGGTTCAGACCTGATCAAATCCCTGATCCTGGACGACAAGCCGGGGAAGCTCTATATCACAGCCTGGGGTGGACAAAGTACCATTGCCAGGGCCCTGAAATCCATCCAGGATGAATATGAAAATACCCTTAAGTGGGATCAGATCAAAGAGAAGATATCCCGTAAAGTGGTGCTGCTTCCCTCCGGTGACCAGGATGATATGTATGCCAAGTATATCAAGCCCAACTGGCCGGATATTGAATACCGGCAGTTTACCGGTGGTCCGAACTACGGATATGGCGCCCAGCTGGGCGCCAGGCCAGAGGATTCTGTCTACCTCACTCCCACCTGGATGAAAGACAATGTATCTGACCGGGGTCCCCTGGGTAAATTATACCGGGTATGGGGGGATGGAAAACAAATGGTCAAGGGTGACATCATGGATTATTTTGGCTTTTCAGGGTATACGGGTGCCCAGCTGCGCAAAATGGGGTATGTAGTGTGGATGCCCGTGCAACCCAAAGGTGCCTGGCTCGGGGAAGGCGATGACCCCACCTACATGAATATGCTGGGTAATGGACTTCGTGCCTATGAAAAGGGCTCTTATGGCGGTTGGGGTGGCCGGGTAGTGGTAAACCCCGACACCAGGTTGGTTAATTTCCAGGGGGGCAGCGATACTTCTCAGGAAGCAATGGCCTCTGCCTTAGGTTCGCTAACCAAAAGAATGCGCAGCACGGCCTATCCTGATTTTTTCCCTGCTGCCGAACGGGATTTTGCGGCCCGTATGAAATGGTCTGTCACCCCCAAATATTCAGATGCCAACCACCCGCCCCAGGTTCAGATAGAAGGGCCCCTCGATATTTTAGTAAATCCCGGCGAAAAGGTCCGGCTGAATGCCATTGTTTCGGATCCTGATAAAAATACAGTTGAGGTTAAGTGGTGGCTGTTCAGGGTGGGCACCTACCCGGGTCCGGTGACCATCGAAAATTCCACTACCGACAAAGCGGTGATTTTGATTCCGAAGGATGCACAGCCTGGGCAGACCATTCACATTATTGTCGAAGCAACCGATAATGGGACCCCTGCACTTACCCGGTATCAGAGGGTGATCATGACCATTAGAGGAAAGTGAGCACTCTGGATTAGGGGAGAAAGAAGGTGTGATCTGTCTATTTCGGATTTAATCAATTCTTTAGCACAGGTAAAGAAAAATACTCCACGTTCTTTTGTATGAATAGCAGGTAACGCTCCCATTACAGTTCAAAATAGTTCCTACATCTACAACCCTATTTCTGATTAATTTGAGTCGCCATACCACACTCCCATCCTGTCCTGCCCGGTCTTCCCCTATTAATACTCCTCGTATTCTGGGGTGGTCATCTTGCTATACTTATTTCTGTATTCGATGGGGGTAAGCCCGGTAATTTTCTTGAACACGTCCCTGAATGCCTTGGTGTCGCTATATCCCACATCGTACATCACCTCAGTAACATTCTTTCGGCTTGATTCAAAATTTCGTTTGGCGGCCTCTATCCTTACCCTCTGTATATATTCAATAGGGGTATTATTTGTAGCCAGCCTAAACCTCCTTTCAAGGTTCCGCCTGCTCACATTTGCTTTTTCTGCGAGATCATCCACCCTGATTCTATCCCCATAATGCTTTTCTATAAAATGCTGGATCTCCCTTACCTCCTTATCTAAGTGGTCCTTCTGGCCCCTGAAAATCATAAATGCAGACTGGCTGTTCCTGTCAATATCAATAGCAAAATATTTGGAAGCCAAAATGGCCAAATTCCGGTCGGTATATTTTTCGAGAAGATATAATAATAAATTCCAGAGCGAGTTCGCTCCCCCACTGGAATATAATCTTCCTTCATCGGTGATTACCGAACCGTCCACGATTTCAATTTTGGGGAACCGCTCTTTGAACAGATTATAATAAGCCCAGTGCGTAGAGCATTTTCTTCCGTCCATTAATCCAGATTCCCCCAATAAGAAAGCCCCTATACAGAGACTGGCTATTTCGCTTCCATATTCATACATCCTTTTGATCCATGGAATTGCCCTGGCATTTGCCTGGATTGCAGCTTCTATATCTCCGTAAAGTGCGGGAAGGATGACAAGATCGGTTTTCCCGATGTCTTTTAATTGCCGGTTTATCCTGATAGTATATTCCCCATCATTGGCTTTCACAACATCTTTCAGGCCCACATACTCCACATCGAACAAAGGTCGTTTTCCGGCCGAAATCAGAAATTCATTTGCAGTCCTGAACAACCGGTACGGAGGAGTTATTGCTTCAATGACCGCGTTTTCAGGAACATAAACCGAGATCTTTTTCATGGGAAAGTCCTTTGAACTAAAGTTAATAAATAATATTGTCGCATTGCACCCCCAACTTGTCGTTTTCTCGCGACCTTGTGGTCAGGATGAGCTGTCATCTTTGTTAAATTTTGAGTATCTGACAACTAGGGTTGACAGTCACCTGAGCTTCGGGAGCTACCTATTGGCAAAGGCCTATGAGAGAGGTGCCTGTAAGAAAGGCCAGGGGCCGCCACTAGAAACACAAAAAAACGGAAATTAAAATCGGATTAGTGGGTTATTCCCATTTCAAGGGTCGGATCTTCCAGGGTATATGATCTTTCGGGTAAAATCCGCGATAAATACTTGTCACCCGACCCCTAAATACCACCTGTAAGAAATTAATTACCTGCAAATACAAGCATTTAAAGGTCGCCTTAAAAGGAGGGTATCAAGAGAACTGGAGAGACTTTTACGGTTTGGATAATCCTTCACGGGGTGCCGCCGGAAGCAAACTCATCCAAGATTGGTTTGGAATTCCCCGGTTGGAGCCTACTGTCGCAATTGACCTTCTAAAGGGCCTATTTGCACCCTGCATTTCCTAAGTGGTTATAACAAGTATGTAGGATAAAATCATTTTCACCATAAATAGTCCCCGGCATGGAAAGAAAACCAAACATCTCAATGCCCGCATAATGTCCAGAATTGATTTCTGTTCATAGCTGAGGGTCCCCATTTCCCCGGTTGGTCAAGGCGAGTCGAAGAATGGCAAATCATACCGATGCCCCATAAGATAAATTCCCTAAAAGCCAGGGATGCCTCTACAGGTTTTTTTTAGAAGGGAGGCTCAATAGCCAAGGACACTTTAGGTCAATTATCAGGCCCCCCACCTATTGGCAAAACTTTTAGGTAAGGCTTATATGCAGCGAGCCGCTTTAAGAGCGCCTGGCCTGATTTAAGTATTTTATTCGTTTCGGCTTCGTTGAGCGGAGTGATCAGATATTCATAGGGGCCTTTACGGCCTTCCCCGAGTACCATGGCATCGGGGTTAACCAGAAAAGGCTCGAGGGTGGAATTGGAATCAATTCCCAAATCTGAGTTAGTGAGGTAGGGAACGTAATACATGTAATGGGGCATGCTTACAGAGGCTACATGATTATTGTTAGGGTTATTACTGGTATAGACCCGCATCATGGGGGCCTCCATATAGGATATTCCAGGCCTGGAAGGGGCCTTATAATACCCGGTCCTTATCCTTTCTATAATGGTATCTCTGATTTGGACCGGAGACCATTTGCCAGATGCGCGCATTGCCGCTACGTCCAGGTACACAGGCATGATAGTGGTGGCCCCTTCCGCATCATAACTGATAGGGGTGGCCAGGTCCTGCCGGAATTCGGCCCACTCCCATTCAGTCCTGGCTATAAAGCAAACAAAACCATTTGTTCCCTTCCGGGCGATATAGTACCCCTTTTCAGGGTCGAGCAAATACACGGTGGCTCCGGCACGAAGATGCGGAGGAAGCGCGCTCAGGGCAAAATCAGTTTCCAGATCAACCGGCATCTTTTCGAGATTCCAGCCGCTTACTCCCTGAGCAGGGCTATCGCCAACTGCAAAAAAGATGAATAACAAGCATAAAGTGCAGTGCTTTAACAGGGAATAGTAGCCCTTAGTCATGGTACCTCTTTTGGTCCAGCCAAATTTAATGCATTGCATCCCTCCCCAATAAGGGTAAAGACGACAGATTTAGGGGGCAGTTAGGTCATTTGAATGCAACCCCCTCGTGGCCTCTCAAGAATAGCCTATTATTATATTTTGATAATTTCAATTATTACGGCCTTAAAACCAACCCCCAGGTTACCGCCGGGTATTTTATTGAACATTTTTGTGGTTAACGGGTTAGATATAGTTCTATAGGCCAAAATCTTTTGATACTTCTTATGGTCGTAGCCAGATTAGTCAACGCAGGGAAGCAGTACAAAACGGGAGACACGGGGTCACCGCCCTTGGGCCTTCGGAGGTGGAATTACACTCCGGAGCACTTACCCTGATCATCGGCCCCTCGGGTTCGGGAAAAACCACACTTCTTTCACTTTTGGGATGTATTATTTACCCCTCTTATGGGGATGTCTTTATTGATGGCACACGGGTCAGCGACTATTCAGAAAAGGCCATGTCCCAGGTTCGGTTGAATAAAGTCGGATTTGTATTTCAGAACTTCAACCTGATAGCTCCTCTTAATGCCCTGGAAAACGTGATGATGCCCCTTCAACTCCAGGGAATTCCGGAAAAGGAAGCCCGAAACCGGGCCCGGAAAGCCCTGGAAAAGGTGGGAATGGGTGACCGGCTCAAACATTTGTCCGGAAAACTGAGTGGAGGCCAGCAGCAAAGGGTGGCCATTGCACGTGCCCTGGTTACCAATCCCCAAATGCTGTTATGTGACGAACCTACTGCTTCCCTGGATATCAGGAGTGTGTCCATAGTGATGAAGGAATTAAAAGACCTGGCTACCCAGGGCAAGGCAATCGCAGTCGTGACCCACGACACCCGGCTGCTCCCCTTTGCCAATCGGACCATTTATGTAAATGACGGGAGGGTCTCAGACCATCCCTTTGAAGGAGAAGATCTATTAAATAATTAGGTATGAGAAAACTACTACTTCTATCCCTATTATGGGGTTTGTACAGTTGCCAACATAAGGATACCCAACCCCCTGCGGGAGTTTCCCACCTGGCTCCCACCCTGGACCAGGTGGTAGGGATCGGGAAAATACAACCCGAACCCGGTATCATTGACCTGTCTGCTGAGACTAACGGGATTGTAGAAAGAGTATATAAGCATGAAAATGATACCGTGAGTCCCGGGGACCTGATCCTGGAACTGGATCACTCGGTCGACGATGCGATGGTCATGCAATTGCAAAAGCAAATTGCAGCCCAGGCGGCCCAGGTCAAAGCCGATCAGGCTGCCGT
>JAJXYG010000169.1 GCA_021780705.1 Bacteroidota bacterium | reverse complement strand
ATCTGTCCGAATTGATACGAGGCAATTTCAGGGAATCTGTGGAACTATTTGTTCATGCCGATGGATGCCAGGAATTTTCCTGCAGGATATGTACCAAGCAGGATTGCAAGGTCAGAAAACATGAATTTGAAAGGAAGATTCATTGGACGGTTCAGAATGTCTCACAAAATGCCAAACATTCACTTTGACCTCCGGTTGGCGATAAGGCCATCCTGGTAAAAAAATTATCCCCCCATAGAAATGGGGGGATTTTTCCAAAATTCAAAAACTGATTATCCATTAAGCTTTTGAGGAGGTTACTTACACAATCTCTGGATCATTTAGAAAAGTGTTCTTCATAGATCCAAAAAATTTAAATATTTCTTGAGTTCATTTTGGTTTCTTGTTGGTTCTCATGGTACTTTCTCACGGGAGTATTTTCTTTGAACATACTTCCCAATAAGTAGGGCATGATTCTTTTGTGAATTGGGTGTTTGAAGGAGAGGATGTTAGGGTAGCAACGCCTTCTGATTTAAAAAACGACATTTGAAAAGAGATATTTTATTTAATCCTGAAATTGAGTACTGTTACTCAAATTATTATGCAGGCCTTCGAAATTTTACTAAATGATTGTCAGAGTTTTACGAGCCAAAAAAGCGGCACTTTTCTAGGGGGAACAGCGATGAAAAATAGGGATGCAGCTAGGAATGGTATGGGTAAATTCTCGGGTAAATTCTGAAGAGGTCAGGTATGCAGGTGTTTGAACTAGAATCCTTGTAAAGAAAGTACTACAATTTATGAAAACTAGGTATATAATAAAAATTTATAATCAGTGCCTTATTGAATCACCTGCCGGCTTGTAATTTTTGAAGACCAGCCGTAGCAGACTGGGTAACACCACCAGCAGGAGCGGAATGGCAATGAGAAAACCCCCGATCACGGCAATGGCCAGCGGTTGGTGTAGCTCTGCACCCGCGCCAATACCCAGTGCCAGAGGCAAAAGTGCTATAATGGCCCCGAGAGCAGTCATCAGTTTCGGTCTCAGACGGGTTGAGATCGCATACACTATGGACTCATCTACATTCTTTTGTTTCAGGGTTTCCTGGAACTGTTGAAATGTGAAAATCGAGTTTTCTCCAATGATGCCTACTATCATGATCAGCCCGGTGTAACTTCCGACATTTAAAGGGGTGTGGGTAACAAATAATGCTATATAGCTACCTGCTATTCCAAGCACTGCGATGAAGAGAATGGTAAAGGCCACCCTGACATCCTTGAATAGAAAAAGAATTACTCCGAAAACCAGTAGACTGGACAAAATCAGTATCATCAATAATTCCCTGAAGGATTGCTGCTGTTGTGCATATTCCCCACCATATTCAATACTGTATCCCTGGGGCAGGGTTACTTCCTTGTTCACCTGACTTTGGATGTCCTTGATGGTACTGCCTATATCCCTGTTATCCAACCTGGCTGTCACTACCCCCATAGATTGCAGATTCTCCCTTTGAATTTCCGCTTCGCCAGGCCTGACCTGCACACTGGCTAGCTGGTCAATGGGTTTGAGGCGCCCATCCGGCAAAAACACAGGGAGATGTTCCAGTTCTTGCTGGCTCCTGGTTTGGCTACCCGGATAGACTATTCTGATCGGATAGACCCTGTCCTTTTCATATATGTCTCCGGCTACATTTCCTTCCAGGGAAGTTTGCAATTGAAACTGGAGGTCCGCAGGGGTCATTCCATATTGGCCAATCTTGCTATAATCGGGCATCACATTAATAGAAGGCCCCGCAATCGTGATTCCGTCAAAAGCGTCAGCGGTCCCTTTGGTCTTGTCTACAATTTCCTTTACCTGCCGTGAAAGTTGATGTAGTACATGCTGGTCGTCGCCAAAAATTTTAATTTCAATAGGCTGTACTGAAGTCATCAGGTCACCTAACATATCTCCAATGACCTGCCCGAAGTCCACACGGAGTTCGGGTTGGGTAGATTCAATTTTTTCCCTCAACTCTTCTATGACCTGATCGGTGGTTTTGGAGCGGTTCTTTTTAAGCTGGATTAGGTAGTCCCCCGTATTGGGTTCCGTGATAAAAAATCCCATCTGGGTGCCGGTCCTTCTGGAATATGCGGCTACTTCAGGGTTAGAGGTTATAATTTTTTCCACTTGCTGTAATTCCCGGTCGGTCTCCTCCAGGGAAGTACCCGGAATGGAGGTATAATCCAGTACAATACTTCCTTCATCCATATGGGGAAGAAAGCCCGTCTCCAAACGGGGCAAAATCAGTATAATCGAAGCAATCAATCCAAGAACAAATAACAGACTTACCCAGGGCCTGCGTATAAACCAGGAAACCCATTTTTGTCTGGGCACTTCTTTTTCCTTAGGAACCTTTTGACGGGCCTTAATCCTTTTTTTTCTGGGTGAAAAGAGTAAATAAATTACCGGAAGGCCGATCCAGGTTACCACAAAGGAACACACCAGGGTAATAATCATCGTATTGGTAAGTACATTGAAATACGCACCGGCCACCCCGCTCATCAACAGAAAGGGAATGAAGATGACTATGGTGCTGATCGAAGAACCCACCATTGCCGGAAACAAATAATGGATGGCTTTGGCTACCAGGGAAGAGTATTCCAGCTCCGGATGCTCTTCATGGGTTCGGTGAATCTGCTCGACCACTACAATAGCGTCATCTATAATAAGGCCAATGGCTGCCGCCAGAGCCCCAATGGTCATGATATTAAGTGTATAACCTATTGCATACAATACGATAAGTGTCGCACCCAGTGTAACCGGAATGGTAATCAAAATGGTAGCGCTGGCCTTCAGGGATCTCAGAAAGATGATGGCTACCACAATAGCAAGCAGAAGTCCAATCCAAAGGCTGTCAGTGACACTTTGTACAGAGTCTCTTACAAAATCAGCCTGTACATAATAGGGTTTGATGGTCACATCTGGAGGAAGGATTTTTCGCAGCGCGCCGATTTTTGCTTTCATCAAATCAGATACATTCAGCAAATTGCTGTTGGGTTGCTTGATGACTGCAATTAAAATCCCTTCCTTCCCATTGGCATTGACCTTTATATATTCCACTGCCTGCCGGACTTCGATATTTGCGATATCACCGAGATGTACAATCCGTTTGGAATTGTTGCTAATAACCAGGTTTTTCAGATCTTGTATATTGGTAACTGAGGCGTCGGTAAGCGTAAGGTACAGATACCGGTAATCGGAAAGGTATCCGTTCGATTTCAGAAAATTAGTTTGTTTGAGGGCATTGTCTACAGCAGTTGGGGTGATGGAAAGGGCCGTCATTTTCTGGAGGTTCAGTTCCACCCAATATTCCTTGGATTTACCTCCGATGATCCTGATTTCAGAAACCCCTGCCACCTGGCTCAGGAAAGGTTTAATGGTATAGGTAGCCAGTTCCTTCAGCTGAATGGGCGACAGCGTATGACTTTCCAGTGAGTATCCCATTACAGGCAGTATGGAGGGATTCATCTTTTCAACCGTAATATTTACTCCAGCCGGAAGGTTATTACGTATTTCGGAAATCCTGGCTTCAATTCTTTGTTCACTCAGGTCCACATCCGCCTTCCAGTCCAGGAAGGCAGATATTTCACAACTTCCCCGGCTGGTTGTACTTCGAATGGTATTGAGGTCCGGAATTCTTTTGATGGCGTCTTCCAGGGGACGAGTAACCGTGACCATCATTCTGTCTACGGGCTGCAATCCTGCATCGGCAATAATCTTGATTTTTGGGAAGGTGATTTCCGGAAAAAGCGAGGTCTGCAGTTTGTTATAGGCAAACAATCCTCCTGCCAAAATGATTACCAGGATTACGGTAAGTGGATTTTTGTATGTGGCAAAATAATTTTTCATCCGCTTGGAATTAAATCGCAATTTCAGTTTTGAACCTTTACAAAGGCCGTATCAGGCAGTCCGTAATTACCCGTCAGCAGAATTTTGTCATCCGGGGAAAAGGCAGGCGACAGGATTTCTACCCGGTCCCTGGTTTCTACCCCCTTTACAATTGGTACTTTGACAGCAGTAGTATCATTTATCAACTTCATTACCCAATAATCCGAAAGTGTTTCATTAGAAAGTATGGCGCCCTTGGGAAGGGTGGGAGCCTTACTTTGGTCTAATTTGACAATATTGACGGTGGCTACCAGATTCTGCGGGATGGAATAGGTGGATGCCACCCGGATGGTATAGGTTTGGGTTTGGGAAACAGAGTCCATGGTGGGCATGGTCCCGGTTATGGTCCCCGGAAGTCTGGTGCTGTCCGGAAGCAGGACCTCCACCCTGGCACCGATCGATACATACCTTCTGTCTTCATAAGGCACATGCATCAAAAAGGCAAAACTCCGGGCATCGCTGATGACGGCGAGTGGCTCACCTTCCTGCACATAATCCCCGGGTTGGTGGCTTAATTCTGCAATAAAGCCACTTGAGTTGGCCTTAATATTGTTGGTGCCGGAAAACCGGAAATTGGGATTGAGGTTATTGACTGCGTTCCCGATGGCTTCCGCTTCCCTGGTCTTAAGCACAAACAACACCTGCCCCGTTTGTACATTTTGACCGAGTTTTACCCTCACTTCTTTGACAAAACCGCTGATGTTGGATTTGACATAACTATTCTGAAGGAATGTGGCAGTGGCATTTAGGGTGAGGACCTCTTTAACCGGTCCATATTGTACCGAAGTAACCGTTACCGGGGTGCGTACCTCCGTAAGGGCGGAATTTTCATCCGGGTCCTGTGTTTGCTGCCGGCAACAGGAGAGTATACAGGAGCCTGCTACCAGAAGCAGGATTTTCCCGTTTAAGTATCTGCTAAGTTTGTGTTTGTTCCCGTCCATACCTTTCAGGTTATAAATTGGTATTCCAATAATTTAATTGATTGATGATTTGGAGTCTGGCCATATTGTTTTGGACCACCAAACTGCGACTGGTAATGTAGTTGTTGATGGCAAGTAAATAATCGGTTATCTTGATATCTCCTGTTTCCAAGAGCTTTCCATTAACCTGGATCAGGGTCTCCAGATACTTTATTTGGTTCAAAATGGGGCCGGTAAGTGACTTTAACTCCCGCAGTTGTTGTTCCAGAATCTGGACTTGCTGGCGGAACTGGTGGTGGAAATAATCCTCCTGCCGTTGGCGAGTCCTTTCGGCAATATCCAGCTTGGTGTATTGAAGCCGTTTCTGATGCCCATCATAAATGGGGATGGCAAGATTGATTCCCACACTCGAACCAAAATTCTTGTACGGGGTTAGCGTCAGGGCAGATTGGTATCCTGCATCCGCAAACAGGCTGATTTTGGGCCGGTAACTGGCGCCGATCCCGGATTTCTCATTTAGGATCCGCAGGCTGTCATTTACAAAACGTTGGAAGAAGGCCGAGGTATCAGGACTGATGCTGCCAGCAAGGCTAATTCCCGGATCATCCAGGGGTAGGACGGCGGTATCCACGATTCCAGCCAGGAGATTTAGGGTCGAATAATCATTTTTATATTGGACAAGGATCTGGCTGCGCGTAAGCTCCTGCTGTTGCAAAGTTACCA
>JAJXYG010000261.1 GCA_021780705.1 Bacteroidota bacterium | reverse complement strand
TACCAAGGAGTGTTTGACTGGAATAAAGGATAAAGGGAAGGTGGCAGGAGATTGGTAGTGGAGACTTTAATATACGCTGCTTATCCGGGAGTAAATGTGCTGGATTGCAGAACCCCTGAAGGGGAAAGAAAATTAAATAGAATCTTTCCGTGGACCGGCCTGGTGGTATCATAGGCAAGGAATGATGCCCCAGGTCTGGGAAGCGGGATGAAAAAATAAAAATAGAGTGGCAGGTAATAATGAAGCAGTGACAGAATACCGGAGGGAAGATGGAAAGGAGAATTTGCAGGGGAAACCAGGTGGAGAACGGTGAAGTGGAAAAGGAAGTCAAAAGGGGGAGTAGAAGGGGGATATGTATTATGTACTAAAACGAGCTGGAAGATGGCTCAACAAAAAGGAAAGATGAAAGTACTGGAAAACGCTGGCAGTCCCTCATGAAAAGCAATTGACAGGGATTAGACTTTGCAGAAACTCTTTGTACCTGAGCCCTTAGCTTTTAGTTTGGGCAATTTCATACAAAGGAAGTAGCACGGTTGCGGGGCGAGTGAGATTTAGAGCAATCAACTTTTATAATTTAAATAAAATACTTGAGGAATTTGGGGGGGATGGGGCAGGTTCAAACTTTAATCGAATGGATTTTGATTATAGCGAAGAGCAATTAATGATAAAAGCGGCTGCAAGAGATTTTGCAGTCCGCGAATGCCTTCCCGGAGTGGTCGATCGTGACGAACACCAACAGTTCCCAAAGACGCAGATCAACAGACTGGCTGAACTGGGGTTAATGGGTATGATGGTTTCTCCTGAGTGGGGCGGTAGCGGATTAGATACGGTGAGTTATGTGCTGGCGATTGAGGAGATCAGTAAGGTCGATCCCAGCGTAAGTGTATGCATGAGTGTAAATAACAGCCTGGTGTGTTATGGGCTTGAAAGATTTGGATCGGATCTTATCAAAAGGAAGTACCTCACTGGACTGGCGCGAGGTATCAAGGATGGGCAACTTTATATAGGAGCCTTCCTGCTCAGTGAACCGGAGGCGGGAAGTGATGCGACCTCCCAGCGTACTACTGCGGTAAGAAGGGGAGGGGAGTATATACTCAACGGGATGAAAAACTGGATTACCAACGGGAATTCAGCGTCGGTGTATATCGTTTTTGCGCAGACCGATCCCTTACAAGGGTCAAAGGGGATCAGTGCCTTTGTGGTGGAAAAGCGCTGGTCTGGGGTTCAGGTGGGTCCCAAGGAGAATAAGATGGGAATCCGGGGTTCAGATACCCATTCGGTGGGTTTTACTGATGTCAGAATACCCCTGGAGAACCGGTTGGGAGAAGAAGGTGAGGGATTTGCGCAAGCCATGAAAATCCTGGAAGGAGGCAGAATTGGGATTGCTGCCCAGGCCCTGGGGATTGCTGCGGGAGCTTATGAGAGGGCTTTATCATATGCCTCACAGAGAAAGGCTTTTGGGGTGTCACTGGCTACCCACCAGGCAATCGCCTTCAAGCTTTCTGATATGGCTACTCGGATAGAAGGATCCAGGTGGATGTGTCTGCATGCCGCCTGGCAAAAAGATAAAGGAATGGATTTTTCGCTCTCAGGCAGTATGGCCAAACTGGTTTCGTCGGAAACAGCTATGTGGGTCACTACCGAAGCTGTTCAGGTGTTGGGTGGGTACGGTTATGTGAAGGAATATCATGTGGAACGCATGATGAGGGATGCAAAAATCACCCAAATCTATGAAGGAACCAGTGAAGTCCAGCGTATCGTGATCAGTCGCAATATTTTAGGTAAGCGAACCGCTACTTCGAGCGAGGAGTCACTAAGAAAGGAAACCATCCGGGAGGTAGTCGAAGCTGGAATGGGAGAGGAGCCCCTGGCACAAAATTGACAAGGGAGTAATGGTATATGAAATGGAAATTCAAATACGGAATCATCAAAAGGTCATGGGAGAAATCCTGGTGATGACCCAGGAGGCGGGACTGGAAATCCAGGCTTTCAATGCAGCGATTGATGCCGGGCAGGAACAATTTGGGAAGGTGTCCCTAAAAGTGAAGGCGGAAGAAAAGAAAATAGTAAGGTTAAAAAGGCAGCTGGAACAACACAAGGGTGTAAGAGCGGTACAGATACAAAAAGCGGTAGAAAGGATCAGCTATTATAAAAGTTATGGCAGAGGATGAGAGAACCCGTGTGGAGAGCAGTTCTTTATTTAATGTGAAAAGTCTCTCTATTGAGACTACCGAGATTGAGCAACCAATAAGATATTTAATTCTGTTTTTTCAATTGACTTGGTATTCGTTCATATACATCAAAGGCTTGTGTCTACTTGCCTTTCTTTTCAAAAATGAATTGACGGAATTTAAAAACGCTGTTTTCTTATACAAGCAATCAATCGTCCGGGGTTTGTGTCTACTTACCCCGCTATTTTTTAGTCATTAAATACCCAGAAATAAATGAATCAAAACGGGCTGAGACAAGCCATCCCGGAAGATTATCAGGAAATTATGCACCTGATAGACCAGGCGGATCAAAAAAATAAGATTCCCCTGCAGTGGGATAGACTGGAGTCCCTGTTGGAAGATCCTACAGGAAGCATTATGGTATATGAATCACAAGGGAGGATCGTGGGGCTTATGACCACCCATTTCTTATCCCCCCTTATTCAATATGCGGGTGAATACCAGGAGGTGAGCCAGGATTAGAAATTCTTTTTTAAAGAGGATTTATGTGGGGTGCATGAAAACTTTTACGTCAATCAATAAAACAAAAAGTCGCGTAAATATAACCGGTCATGACTCTCTGGATCCCGCAAGCGGGAGGCTTAAAAAAAATAATCAGATTTGAATTTAAGAAACCAGGACCCCGTGGGGAGTAGCGTTTAAGGCGGGGCACCTGATCTCTGTCTGCCCCGAAAGGGGCAGCAGATTTTTAATCTTACATTATGGAACAGCGAAATATATTGGTATTGGGCGCCGGGGGACAATTGGGAACCGAATTGGTAAGGGAATTGAGGGCGGTGCATGGACCGGGAAGGGTCATCGCTTCTGATATCCGGGAAAAACCGGAAATGTCAGAAGGAGGTCCTTTTGAGCAACTGGATATTCTGAACCAAAAGGGGCTTGGCGACCTGTTTAACCGACAGAAGATCTCACAGGTTTACCTGTTGGCTGCGTTGCTATCGGCCTCTGGAGAACTTCGGCCGGGAGAGGCCTGGGACCTGAATATGCGCGGACTGCTGCAGGTTCTGGAACTGGCCAGGCAGCACCATTGCCAGGTATTTTGGCCCTCTTCAATAGCAGTATTCGGTCATTCCGCTCCCCGGATCAGCTGTCCCAATGAGGCGGTGCAGGAACCTTCCACGGTGTACGGGATCAGCAAGAGTGCCGGAGAACTCTGGTGCAGGTATTATTTTGAACGATACGGGGTAGACGTCCGCAGTGTCCGGTACCCGGGGCTAATTAGTTATGAGGCCGTGCCTGGCGGTGGGACCACGGACTATGCGGTAGAGATATTTGAGGCGGCAGTCAGTGGCCGTCACTACCCATGCTATTTGAGGGCAGATACCCGACTGCCGATGATGTATATGCCGGATGCCATCCGTGCCGCATTGGAAATCATGGCAGCCCCAGCCGCCCGGTTGTCGGTAAGGACTTCCTATAATGTGGCTGCGGTAAGCTTCACCCCCAGGTTAATAGCGGCTTCCATCCAGCGCCATATCCCTGAACTCAGTTGGGAGTCTGTGCCTGATTACCGGCAAAAGATTGCGGAAAGCTGGCCTGGAAGCATTGATGATTCCCTGGCACGGCACGATTGGAACTGGAAACCCCGGTATGGTATTAAGGAGATTACCGATGATATGATCGCTCATGTAACCCCGGAAAAATCGCAGCAAATGATGGAAAAGATATAAAAACCGGGGAACGGTGGTTTTAGCATTTAGCCTGCCAAATCATCCTTCGTCCTAAACTGCCGATATGAAAGTGAAATATCTGGAGCTCTATGAACAGATGATTGCAGATATGAAAAAACAACGAGATATTCCGGAACTGGAACAAGTGGAATATGCTTTCAAGATTGCGTTGGGGTACTGTGAATTACTCAGGAGAATTGTAAAGGAAGAGGTCTTCGCCTCCCAATCAGAAGAAGTGCATTTTTTCAAAGTGATCAAGCCCCTGTTTACCAGCCAGATTGAGTATTTGACCCTGGTCAATCAGGGATTGCTATTCGAACCCGGGAAGGACCCTACTGCCCTGATCACCTTCTGGGAGCATGAGGCCAAAAGAAAAGAGCGCTTCATCAAGCGGCACAGCGATTTTGTCAGGTATTACCAGAATGGGGATACCGACCGGGACCTGAAATATTTTCTTCGGGAAAATAAGGAACACCCGGTGGGAATGGGACGACGGTACAGAGAAGCAGATTTGGGATTTTCTACTTCCCAGGATTACCTGGTGGCCAAGTTGCTTGCCCAGCAAAAATATTACGGCTATGTACTGGACAAATTGCAGCAGTTCAGAAATTAAATACCAGTGTGTATGTGAAGAGGATCCGGATAATCAGAAAAATCAACCAGCCTGCACCTGCACTTCTTAAAAGGGGTAGCAAAGTTTTTGGGAAGGAGGCATTATTGGTACAGACCCCAATCCATGCCAGGGTTTTGGAAAATGGGAAAGGAGAGGTAACCTAAAAAATATTTTGTCATGAAGCTAGTCAGTTACCAGAGAGAAGGAGCAGACCACATTGCTATGATGGTGGAGGGCCGACTATATAATATCGAAAAGTTAATACAGGGCGGCCCGAACACCATGCAGGATCTATTAAATGACTGGGAAAATTGCCACCCCCGACTCCTTCAGGCCGAAAAGAGGATTGTCCAGGAGGGGCGTCCCCTCGAAGATGCCCAATGGAATGAGGTAATGGTGCTTTCACCGGTTCCCCATCCTCCCTCCGTACGTGATGCCTATGCCTTTCGCAAGCATGTTGCTTCAGCCAGGAAAAGCCGGGGACTCCCGATGATTCCGGTATATGATGAGTATCCCGTATTTTATTTTGCCAATAACCGAAACGTATACGGACCGGGAACCGTCACAGTCCTTCCCGATCATTTAAAGGAATTGGATTTTGAGCTCGAGGTAGCGGTCGTGATCGGGAAAATGGGCAGAAATATCATAGCAGAAGAGGCTGATCAATATATTGCCGGGTTCACCATCCTGAACGATTTTACTGCCCGACAATTGCAACGGGAAGAAATGCTCCTGAACCTGGGACCTGCCAAAGGCAATGATTTTGCCACTTCCATGGGGCCCCATCTGGTAACAGTAGAGGAACTGGCCCCCTATAAGATCCGGCCCAAACGGGGACATACGGGATCGCGTTATGACCTCTCCATGATGGCCTACCTAAACGGGAAGGTGGTCAGCCAAGGCAATATGGCAGACATGGACTGGACCTTTGCCGAATTAATTGAAAGGGCCTCCTATGGGGTGGACCTTTATCCTGGCGATATTATCGGCAGCGGTACGGTGGGCACCGGATGCTTCTACGAACTCAATGCACTGGCCCGGAGCAT
>JAJXYG010000266.1 GCA_021780705.1 Bacteroidota bacterium | reverse complement strand
GGATGAGCCGCAACCTGAAGTGCCTCAAAACACAACAATACCGGGCTTTTTACGTTATCTCACTCAGCATTCAATTACTAATCCATAAAATATGAAAAAGCTTATTTTCTCGGTCCTGATCTTGTTCAGCACCCTTCCCATAGTGAAAGCACAAAGTGACACAGTCAGCGCAGATGACAATTCCCAGAAAGCATCGGTACACAAGAATATGGTGGAAATCAATCTTTTTGCACTTCCTCTAAAAAACTTCTCCTTAAACTATCAAAGGCAAATTACCCGCAAAACCACCGTGGGTCTTACTGCAAGACTAATGCCCGACGGCTTGCTTCCCTTTGAAAAGAGTTTCAGGAGTTCCATCAAGGATTCTACTGCCAAGGCTCAAATCGATAATTTCAAAGTGGGCAATTATGCCGTAATGCCCGAAATAAGGTTTTACTTCAGCCGAAAAGGTGCCTTTCACGGTTTCTACGTCTCCCTTTTCGCAAGCTTCGCCCATTATAGCGCAAGCCTTCCCTATAACTATACAGACAGCAATGTCAACAAAACCATTCAACTTAATGGAAGTGTAAATTCCATCACGGGAGGATTCATGCTGGGAGCTCAGTGGAATATCGGAAAATCAGTATACCTGGATCTCCACATAATAGGACCCAATTATGGATCATCCTCCGGCAGCATCAGCGGCCATACTACCCTTTCCGCCTCAGAGCAGTCTGCTTTGAAATCAAGCCTGGATGGCCTGAATATCCCCATAGTAAAAACCAGCAGTACGGTAGATGCCAATGGAGCCAAACTCAGTTTCTCGGGTCCGTGGGCGGGAATTAGAAGCGGGCTTTGTATCGGGTTTCGGTTTTAGATTCCGAAATGGTTGCCTCACATCGAAGGAACTGGACAGTTTCTAATGACCGCGCCTTCTCCTTTTGGTAATACAGACCATTCCATTCTGTTGGCCTGATCAGGTGCTTTTTAAAAATGGGAAATTAATATTTTGATAAATGGCTTCCAGGTACCTAACCCAAGAATACCTGCCTTCAGGAATTTCCTGAGAAGAATGAGTTGCGTAATTTTGGGCATGTTAAAGTGGTCGGGCATCCTCACTATGCTATTTTCCTATGCCTGCAAGGCGCAGACAGATTCACTGGCTTCAAGAAGCTGGAGCCTTCATGCCCAACTCACCGCCATTGCTCAGGGGCATCCTGCCTTCCGCGCTCTTTATTCTGGGGTTAACAGCCTTAAAAACGGTGCCGAACCCGCTGCGGTTTCCCTTACTTCCACCTTCTTTGCCGCAAAGCGGATTTCTCCGAATGGGCAGGTCATCGCAGATGCCGAGCTTTCAGGAGGAAGTGGGATCAGCGCGACCCGGGGCATGGCCGGTTTCCCCAATGGAGAAACCTACCGGATCGGAAGCCCCATACCCACCTTGTACCTGGCCAGACTTTATTGGCAGGAGACCTTCCCTCTAACCCACTCGGCTTACCATCTTGTCCCGGATGATGTCAACCAGATAGGCGGGCTACAGGCTGACTCCCGTATCGTAATCATCGCAGGAAAATTTAGCAATACAGATTTTTTTGACAATAATTCCTATAGCCATGACCCAAGGGTACAGTTCTTGAATTGGAGCCTGATGAGTAATGGAGCTTGGGACTATGCTGCCAATGTAAGAGGTTATACCTACGGGGTAATCGCGGAATGGATCACCCCATCCTGGGATTTTAAAATATCAGGGGTGCTGGAACCCAGGGAGGCAAACGGCAAAAAAATGATTACCCGGATACTGAAGTCACAGGGGCTTACTCTTGAGGTAGGAAGACGGTGGAATGGAACTAGGCCGGGGGGCATCCGGCTCCTGCTGTTCAGAAACAATACCATGGCCCCGGGATATGCTGCTACCCTTGCCCAGGTCAGCCAGGGTGACAGCAGCAACCTGCCCATTATTTCCGGAAACCAGAATGGAGTAACCTACGGAGGAATCAAATACGGCTATGCCTTCAACTTTGAGCAAAACCTATCTGACCATATCAGTGGATTTTTCAAGACCAGCCGCAATGATGGAAAATTTGCCTCCTGGGCTTTTACAGAAATTGACCAATCGGTGAGTTCTGGGCTATTACTGCAGGCTGCTTTTCTTCACAGAAAGAAAGACCAGATTGGGTTGGCAGAAGTATTTAATGGAATCTCCAGAGACCACCGGGAATTCCTGAAAAGGGGATTTGATGGTTTTTTGCTTGGTGACGGAAACCTTAACTATGGTTCAGAATCGATTACAGAGCTATACTACCTGGCAAGGATCAACAGGTATCTCTTTATTACAGAAGACAACCAATGGGTTCAAAATCCCGGCTATAACAGGGACAGGGGGTCTGTATTTTTATACGGTCTAAGGCTCCACCTTCAATGGTAAAAGATTAATAGGAAACGTCTTGTTTGAGAGGCAATAATTCTTCCGCAGAAGCATTTTCCAAAAATGCGGCATACCATTTCCCGGAAGATTTCAGGATCCTGCGCTGTGACTTGAAATCCACATGAACCAGTCCAAACCGGGGGAAATATCCTTCCGCCCATTCAAAATTATCCAGGAAGGTCCAAATAAAATATCCTTCCACCCGGATCCCCTCTTGTCTTGCCCTACCTACCTGTGAAATTGCGTCCCTGATAAATCGCAATCTCCTGGGATCATGCACCTCTCCATCGGTCACCTGATCCTCGAATGCAGCCCCGCTTTCCGTAACTATCAACGGAGGCATATTCGGATAGGCACTGTATTTTTTCAGGATGTGATAGACGGACTCAGGATATACCTCCCAGTTCATCAGGGTGCGCTCTACCTTGCGGCGGTCTGCCTTTATGAGCCTCGCCTTCACAAAAGGCATGAAGGGGGCATGGGTGACAATTTCCCGGGTATAATTCTGCACCCCAATAAAATCCATGGGAAAGGAGAGGGATTTTTCATCTTCCTGCCTCATGAATTTTTCAATACGTTGAAGGATCTTTAATTCTCCGGTGGGATACCCCATCCCCAATAAAGGCTCAAGGAACAGTCGGTTTAAAAGGGCATCCACTTTTGCCGCCGCCACAAGGTCCCTTTCGCGGTGATGATGAGGCTCGATATGGGAACAGGAAAAGGTGGTTCCTACCAGGCTATGGCTCTGAAGGGATTTGATTACTGCTGCCCCCCTTGCCTGGCAAAGCGCTGCATGATGGGTGGCGGCCAAAAAGCTTTTCAGCCCTTTGCGGCCAGGGGCATGAACCCCCAGAAAGTACCCCGCCCCGGTAAAGACCATGGGTTCGTTGAGTACCATCCATTGGGACACCCGGTCACCAAAACTTCTGACGCAGAGTTTCACATACTCTTCAAACCAATAAATGATTTCCCGGTTCTCCCATCCACCTCTATCCTGTAGCATTTGTGGCAGGTCCCAATGATAAAGGGTAACCCATGGAGTAATATTGAGTGAAAGACAAAAATCTATTACCCGGTTATAAAAATCGATTCCTTCCTGGCTGGCTTTACCCATTCCTTCCGGAAGGATCCGGCTCCAGGCGATGGAAAACCGGTAATGGCTGATATTCATGGCAGCCATCAGGCTGATATCCTTGGTATAACGGTTGTAGAAATCGCAGGCGATATCCCCTGTCTGGTTCTGGAAAATTTTGCCCTTTCGCCTGACAAAGGTATCCCAGATAGAAGGGCCTTTCAGATGTAAATCACTGCCTCCTTCCACCTGGTAGGCGGCGGTGGACACCCCCCAAACAAAATCCTTTCCAAAATCTTCCTTTCTCATGTAATAATCATCCGGTGATTTGATGCAACATCCTGCCGAGTTTGATATGCCGAACCTTCCTTTCCCCGGAAGCGGGTATCACGGGGATCGCGGTTGGGGGAATTAAGGAGGCTCCATGTCTTTCCAGAATATGTTCAATGATTTCCCGGGTGATATTGGGATAGTCCACCGGAATAATCTTTCCTTCCTGCACCCAGCTACGAATTTTTTCTATTTTGGATTTTTTAAGCTTTTTGATTACCTGAACCCCCATTTTCTTCAATGCCGCGGCATTACACTGCTGTTCGTACTGGCCCTTCATGGGGATCACCATTAATTTCTTTTGAAGGAAAAGCGCCTCAGCAGGGGTTTCAAAACCTGCACCGCAAAAGACCCCGGCTCCGCTTACCAGACTTTCGATGAAGGCTTCATTTTGGATAGGTTGAATATGGACATTTTGGTGGCGGTAAGCAGTGGATGA
Source organism: Bacteroidota bacterium (assembly GCA_021780705.1). GTDB lineage: Bacteria > Bacteroidota > Bacteroidia > Chitinophagales > Chitinophagaceae > Ginsengibacter. The sequence goes on along the minus strand of JAJXYG010000266.1, from coordinate 1,335 downwards.
GTGCTTGGAAAATACCTGCCACTCCACCTCTTTAATCTGACTGAGGACTGCCAGTATCTTTTTGTCTGAATAGGCAGGGAGGTACACTGTGAAATGGGTTCCCTTTCGATTTGAGGCGTTGCGGATGGACTCCCGGATAACGGGGGTATAGATCTTTTTGCCATATGCCCCAAAATGAAAGCCGTATTTTTTGGTAACAGGGGCGTAGTTCTTAAGGATGGATTTCCCCAAAAGATCTGCCGACTTGGGCTGCGGGCTCTTTTTGCTAAGTACGGCTGCCTGGTGGCTCAGCCCGATGCATTCCATATGGTAATATTTGCAAGCCCAGGCGCTGATTGGCTCAAAATCATTGAGGATCAGGTCATAGTCTTCCACCGGAAGGCTCCTTATTTCGCTAAAAAATCTTTTTAATTTGGTCTTCCGGTAGGTCGATACCATATCCACCCCACCCCGCTTGCCGAAAATGAAACTCATCCCTTTAAACCGGTATTTAATGGGATATCCCAAATCCACATCAGCCTGGGTTCCGCTTACCAGCACATCCAGGGTTCCCTTTTCGGCCAGAATCGGAATAATGTCCCTGGCCCTGCTGATATGGCCGTTTCCGGTTCCCTGTATGGCGTAGAGGATTTTCATTGAGGGCTCATGAGATTGAATTCTTCCAGCATATTGGAAAAAAGCTGACTATTGGACAGTTCCGGTTCATCCTCTTCCTGCTCTTTGACCTGGCTTACATAATGCGTCTCATCATACTTGTAAATCTCCCACTGCCCTTCATTATATTCAAGGGCGGTAAGGTTCTCAATCCAGTCGCCTGAATTCAGGTACAGAATGGAACCGTGGTGATTGGAGATGACCCGCATTTCGGGCTGGTGTATATGCCCGCAGACTACAAAATCATAGTGATTGGATATCCCGATATCGGCAGCAGTCTGTTCAAAATTATTGACGAACTTGACCGCACTTTTTACACTGTTTTTGATCTTTTTTGAAAGCGACAGTTTTCCCTTTCTGAATATCCTCTCTGAAATAAAATTTGCGAAAGTATTAATCAGAATCAGGGTATCGTATCCTATGGCCCCCAGTTTTGCAAGCCATTTGGAATGCTGCATGGTCACATCAAACACATCCCCATGAAATAACCAGGCCCGCTTTCCATCGGAAAGGGGCAGCACCACCTTGTTCACGATTTGAAGGGATCCCATTTTAAGCCCCACAAATTTTCTTAACATCTCGTCATGGTTCCCGGTTACATAATAGATCCTGACTCCCTTGCTCATCCAGCCAAGAATCTGCCGGACGACCTTCATATGGCTTTTGGGCCAGTACCTTTTG
>JAJXYG010000172.1 GCA_021780705.1 Bacteroidota bacterium | reverse complement strand
GACCGGTATTATTCCAGCTGGTCCACCGATACCTTTGAACAAAGTCTTGAAAAAACCGATTATTTTCTCAGGCAGGCCATCAAGCGAAGGATCGAATCCAGTGACCTGGAAGTAGGTTGCTTTCTCAGCGGAGGAATTGACAGCGGACTGATCACTGCCATCAGCAGCGAATTCAAGCGGGAACTGAAGACCTTTACCATTTCCTTTGAAAAGGGCTATGATGAGAGCCCGCTGGCAGCCCAGGTCGCGAAGCGATACGGGACCCGTCACACCCAGATCAATATTTCTTTTGCCCACCTGGGTGAAGACCTGGAGCAGATCCTGATGAATTACGGGGAGCCATTTTATGACAGTTCTGCCATTCCCAGTTATTACGTCAGCAAGGAAGCCAAGAAGTATGTAACAGTCATTTTGAACGGTGACGGGGCCGATGAACTGTTCGGAGGATACCGGCGGTACGTACCTTTTTCCAAATATGATTTTTTCAGGGTGAATCCCTTCCTAAGTCTCGGAGCGACCGTTTTGAACAGATGCCTGCCTTTTCCCAAAGACAAGATGACCGTATATAATTATCTGTACCGGCTGTGCAACCTGTCCTCTAAATCCGGTCTGGAAGTATACCTCTCTGCAGGGGTGGATATCTTTGAAGATTTTGAGCGAAAGATTCTTTCTCCGGGATACGATTACCTGGCCGCGGCCCGCAGCGATTTTGACCGGATTGCCGGAAGTAAAATTTCCGGATTGAAAAAAGTCATGGAACTGGATTTTGACATCAACCTTTTCTGTGACTTCCTGGTAAAAATGGATATTGCCACCATGGCCAATTCCCTGGAGGGAAGGAGTCCATTTTTGGCCAAGGAATTACTGGAATACCTTCCCACTCTGGAGGATCGTTATAAGGTCCAGGGGAAGGTCACCAAGGTGCTGTTGAGAAAGCTCGCAGAACGGTACTTGCCTGCTGATCTCATTACCCAACCCAAGCGGGGTTTTGAAATACCGTTAAAAAACTGGGTGGATCAGGACCTAAAAGAAATTATTTTTGACTACCTGGGATCCCCGGATTGCCTCTACAGGGAATTCCTGGAAAAGGGGTTTGTGGATGATCTGATGGCAGGTAAGATTCATATGCCTCCTGAAAAAAGGGCTAAAATACTGTGGACGATATTTTCTATGGAAGTATGGTATAAAAAAATCTATAAAAACAGGGTATGATGGATCTGAAGGGAAAAAAGGTGGCCGTACTGGAGAACGGCCTTTTTTCCACCTATACAATGAGGGAATCACTGATGATGCGGCTGCTGGAGGAAGGGGCGGAAGTGTATGTCCTGACCCAAACCAACCGGTATGTGGCCCAGGTGGAAAAGATGGGACTGAAGGTAGTCAATGTCGGATCAGGGAATATGAACCCGGTCCGGGTGTTGCAATACATCTACCGGCTGCGAAGGACCCTGTTACGGATCAAACCTGACCTGTGCCTGACTTTTAGCATCCGGCCCGCCATTTGGGGGAATTTGCTGACCCGGCGCCATGACATTCCTACCATTACCAATATTACGGGGGTCGGGCCACTGTTTGTCAGCAAAAACATGGTCTACCGGATTGCACGTAGTCTTTACCGCAATGCACTCAAAAAATCCAGAAAGGTATTCTTTCAAAATGAAGACGACCTGAACCTCTTTCTGGAAAAAGGCTTTGTCAAACGGGAACTGGCAGAAAAAATCCCCGGATCCGGGGTGGATTACCAAAAATTCAGTCCCATTCCTGCAGCAGGACCCCACCCGCCTGGCTTTGTATTTCTTTTTGTGGGCAGGCTGATCAAGGATAAGGGCATATATGAATATGTGCATGCCGCGCGAATGGTCAAGAAGCAATTTCCCTCGGCAGTATTCAACGTCATGGGCCCTTTTTGGACCCAGAACCTGAAGAAAAATACCATCACCCGCAGTGAACTGCAGGATTGGATTGATGAAGGGGTGATCGACTATCTAGGTGAAAAGAAAGATGTCCGCCAGTTCATCGCGGACTCCGATTGTATTGTCCTGCCCTCCTATCGCGAAGGTATGTCCAATACCCTGCTGGAGGCTGCCAGCATGGAAAAACCCATCATCACCACGGAAACCACCGGATGTAAAGAAATTGTGGTCGATCATGTTACCGGCCTGCTCTGTAAAGTCCGCGATGGAGACGACCTTGCTGAAAAGATGAAGGAAATGATTTGTCTTCCGGCCCAGGAACTGGAATCCATGGGGAAAAAAGGCAGGGAAAAGATCATCCGTGAATTTGACAAGTCACTCGTAATTGATGCGTACCTCAAGGCAATACATGCTACCCTGGATTCTGCCGGAAAATAATCTACCCTAATTTAAACAAGAAGGCCGCCAAAGTGTATTAATCAGGAAAGCGTCCGCCTATGCTATACAGTATCAAGGATCTGGAGAATCTGTCTGGTATCAAAGCACATACCATCAGGGTATGGGAACAGCGGTATTCCTTTATCAAACCCAAACGGACCCATACCAATATCCGGCTGTATACCAGCCAGGAGCTAAAAACGATCCTGAACGTCTCTGTACTCAGTAAATACGGATACCGGATTTCCCAGATAGACCGTATGAGTCATGAAGACCTGTGCAATGTAGTCCTTTCCCTGTCTGATGAGGGGGCCAAGGTGGCCCTTTCCGTGAACCGGCTCGTGGAATGCATGATCGATTTTGATGTGGACAATTTTGAAAAAATCCTCAATGCCTCCATCCGGGCCCGGGGGATCGAGAATACCGTGCTCGAAGTCATACTGCCTTTCCTGGAAAAAGTCGGGGTCCTGTGGCAGAGCGACCGGATCAATCCGGCCCAGGAAAGGCTGGTTAGCAATATCATCCGGCAGAAAATACTGGTGGGTATCGAACAGCTCCCCAGAAAGGTGACATCCCCCCATAAAATTTGCCTGTTCCTGCCCGAGGGAGAATACCATGAGCTTTCCCTTCTTTTTGTGGCCTTCCTGCTGAAAAAGAGGGGGGTTCCCTTTATATACCTGGGCGCCAATATTCCCCTGCCGGAACTTCGCAGCGTGGTGACCGCCGTAAAGCCGGATTCCCTTTACAGCCATGTCACTACGGCAGGCCAGGCGATCGATTTTGAAAGTTTTCTGGAGCAGATGCATACCAATTTTCCCGGCCTTCCCCTGGTGGTCTCCGGAATAAGGGCCTGCGGATATGAGAAAAAAATTCCCCAAAAAATCTCTATTAAAAAATCCCTGGACGAGGTAGTGTCGTATATAGAGGGACTTTGAGCCCCTGGATCAGGTTGGCACCCATTTTGTTAAAGAGTTATTGTAAAAAAATTAAACAAAATAGGGCTTGAATCCAGAATTTTGTTTAATTTTGAGTCATTGAAAGTTAAACAAACATTATGTCCACATTAGAATTCAATCAGCTGATTGTGGGTAATTCTGAATTCCTGGCCCCGTTTGCTACCACACTCACCCGGGATAAGGAAAGCGCCAAGGACCTGGTTCAGGAGACCCTCTACAAAGCTATTGCCAACCAGGAAAAATATAAGAGCGGCACCAATATCAGGGCCTGGCTTTATACCATCATGCGCAATATATTTATTAATGCGTATCGGAAAAAGATGAGGCAGCAGGTGATCTTTGATACCACTCCCAATGATTTTCTCCTGGATTCCAGGCAGCAAGCCATAGCCAATACCGCAGAAAGCAACCTGAGGATGAAAGAGATCGAAGGCGCCATTCACAAACTGCCCCTGATTTTCAAGGAGCCGTTTCTTTTATATTTTGAGGGCTATAAATATTATGAAATTGCCAGAATCCTGCATGAACCGCTGGGTACGATCAAGAGCAGGATTCATTTTGCCCGTAAATTGCTGAAGGAAAAAGTGAATAGATACTGAGCGATTCCATTTCATAAGATATTACCGAATCTGAATTGAAGAAAGCTGTCATTATAGGAAGTGGCTTCTCGGGATTGTCGACCGCATCCTTCCTGGCCCAACAGGGATGGGAGGTAACGGTAGTGGAAAAACACGACCAGCCCGGGGGAAGGGCCCGGCAGTTGAAGGCCGGGGGATTTTCCTTTGATATGGGTCCCAGCTGGTACTGGATGCCCGATGTCTATGACCGTTATTTTGAGCAATTTGGGAAAAACAGGGCTGATTATTACCAGCTTACCCGGCTTGACCCCTCCTACACGGTTGTCTGGGAGGATGAAACCCTGGAAATACCAGCCTCCTATGAGGCACTCCGCCAGCTTTTTGAACGGATAGAACCCGGCAGCGCCCTCCGGCTGGACCGGTACCTGGAACAGGCAGATTTTAAGTACCGGACCGGAATCCAAAAACTGGTACAAAAACCGGGCAGGTCCTGGAATGAATTTCTGGATCCGGATCTCATGAAGGGCATTTTCAAACTGGAGGTCTTCTCCTCCATCCGCAAGCACATACAACGCAATTTCAAAAATCCCAAGCTTCGGCAACTATTGGAATTTCCGGTGCTGTTCCTCGGGGCACTGCCCCAGGATACCCCGGCGCTTTACAGCCTTATGAACTTTGCCGATATCAAAGGAGGAACCTGGTATCCCGAAAAGGGGATGTACAGCATTGTGGACGGAATGTACCGCCTGGCCAGGGAACTGGGAGTACAATTCCGGTTTGGAGAGGAGGTGACCCGGATTGATACCACAGGCGGGAAGGCAAGCGGAATCCAGGCGGTGCGAACCGGGGACGGCACTGCCCAGACTTACCGGGGGGATGTGGTCATTGCGTCTGCAGACTATCACTTTGTGGAGACCCAATTGCTGCCTGCCGCACTCAGGTCCTATAGCGACCAATACTGGGAATCCCGGGTCATGGCCCCGGGTAGCCTGGTCTATTTTGTGGGGCTCGGCAAAAAGCTCCAAAAGATTACCCACCACACTCTTTTTTTCGATGTGGACTTTGAGACCCATGGCCAGGAGATTTACCAGAGCCGGCAGTGGCCGACCAACCCGCTGTTCTATGCCTGTGCCTCCTCAGTGACTGACCCGCTGGCCGCACCCGAAGGACAGGAAAACCTGTTCTTCCTGATTCCGGTGGCTGCGGGGTTGTCCTCGGACCGCGAAGAATTAAGAATGAAATACTTCCAGCAGATTCTCGACCGTTTTGAAAAATATGCCGGAGAAAAGATCAGCGATGACATCCTGTATCTGAAAACCTATGGGCCTACTGATTTTCGCAACGACTACCACGCATTTAAGGGCAATGCCTATGGTTTGGCCAATACCCTGCTTCAGACCGCCATCCTGAAGCCTTCCTGCAAAAGCAAGAAGGTGGAAAACCTGTTCTATGCTGGACAGCTGACGGTGCCGGGTCCGGGGGTACCCCCCGCCCTTATTAGCGGGGAAGTGGTCGCAAGAGAAGTCGAAAAGTATTACAGGGCTTAAGGGAGTTTTAATCCCATTTGAAAAATTACGAACCAGTCTTTTTCTATGATAAACTACCCCGCTAGCCAAGCTGACGGGGTATTTAACCCTGACTAGTGATTCAAAGTACAATACATAGTCGAGTTTTCAGGATGGTTTATGGCATCCCCGAGCGCGGCAATATTTTTGCTGGCAT
>JAJXYG010000111.1 GCA_021780705.1 Bacteroidota bacterium | reverse complement strand
CTGATCAGAAAAATGCCGGGGATCACCGTGGATAAAAATTCCGGGGCAGTCACAGCCATGGGAGAAACGGTACAGAAAGTGACCGTGGACGGCCGGGATTTTTTCGGCAATGATGCAACCGCCACCTTAAGAAACCTTCCTGCTGAAATCATCGACAAGATCCAGGTCTTTGACAAATTGAGTGACCAGGCCCAACTCACGGGCTTTGATGACGGGAACACGACCAAGGCCATCAATATTGTCACCAAGGTCAATATGCGTAATGGCAATTTCGGGCGCCTGTACGCAGGATACGGTTCTGACGGTCGATATAACGGCGGCGGAAACGTAAGTATTTTTGATCATGACCGCAGAATATCTCTCATTGGAATTGCCAATAATGTGAACCAGCAGAATTTTTCCTCTCAGGATCTGCTGGGGGTAACCAGCACCGGCAACCGGGGCGGGGGAGGTCGAAGGGGTGGAGGCCAGAACTTTGGCGGAGGCAACAATTTCACGGTGGGGGAACAAAGCGGGGTAGCGAAAACCAATTCATTCGGCGTCAATTACAGCGATGACTGGGGTAAAAAGGTTGAGGTGGCCGGAAGTTATTTTTTCAATAACAGCAATACCTCCAATGACCAGTTGATCAACCAGCAAAATATCCTGAGCAAGGATTCCAGCAACTACTATGAGGAAAACACCCTTTCCAATAACCGCAATACCAATAACCGGGTCAATTTCAGGCTCACCTATAAAATCGACTCCAGCAATACCATCCTGCTGGTTTCGAACCTGAACTTTCAGTCCAATCATTCCGTGAACAATGTAAAAGGCAATAATTATGTGGACAAAGCGCTCCAGGACATGCTCAGCCAGACCGGCAATGACCTGACCAGCGATTATCACGGCAACAACCTCAGCAATTTGATCCTGATCCGGCATGCATTCAAAAAAAGAGGCCGCAGTTTGTCTCTGGGAATCAACCAGAGTTCCTCCGACAAACTGGGCGGCAACCTGCTCAATGCCCTCAATCAATATTTTACCCCTTCGGCCTATACAGATTCTGTCCTGCAGTTTTCCGACCAGAAAAACCACAACAATACCTATAGTGTCAATCTCGTCTATACCGAACCCGTAGGCAGGACCACCCTGATGCAGCTGAACTACAATCCCAGTTTCCAGAAGAACAATGCGGACCAGGAAACTTCAAATTATGATGCGGGTACTTCCAAATACTCCCTGCTGGACTCCAGTCTCAGCAATAAATTCGACAATACCTATGACAGCCATAATGCCGGGATTACCCTGCGCCATGGAAACCGGAATAACTTTGTGTCTGCGGGGCTTTCCTATCAATATTCGGAGTTGAAGAGCACCCAGGTATTCCCCCAGTCCTCCCGGATCGACAATACCTACCAAAATCTCCTCGGGAATGCCTTTGCCCGTTTCAAGTTGAATAAAAGGAGCAATCTCCGGATCATATACCGCTCCAATGTCAGTGCCCCTTCTGTCACGCAGCTACAAAATGTGATCAACAACTCCAACCAGTTTTTTTATACCACCGGCAATCCCGACCTGCGCCAGCAATATAACAGCAGGTTCATTGTCCGGTATAATTATAACAACACCGGAAAGGAACAGACTTTCTTTGCCAATGCCTTTGTCCAAACCGCCCGCAACTATATAGCCAATGCGACCTATACAGCCACCCAGGACTCTGCCCTGACCCCTTCGGTGATATTATTTAAAGGCTCGCAGATTTCCAGGCCGGTGAACCTGAACGGGTACCTGGATATCCGTTCCTTTTTCACCTATGCCTTACCGGTAAAACCCCTCAAATCCATTGTGAACTGGAATGCGGGGTTCAGCTACACCCATCTGCCCGGACTGTTGAATAATGTGGAAAATATCTCCAAGACCTATAATTATAACCTGGGTGCCGTGCTCGCCAGCAATATCAGTGAATATGTGGACCTCACCCTTTCCTATACTGCCAGCATCAACACCGTGAAAAACAGTGTGGCTCCGGGTCTGAATAACAATTATTTCCAGCAGACGGCAGAATTCAATGCCAGCCTGCTGACAAAGAGCGGGTTTTTCTTCAGAAATGACCTGAGCAACCAGTATTACAACGGCCTCACCGGGGCCAACAATACCAACTACTGGCTCTGGAACATTTCCATTGGCAAGAAATTCCTCAAGAAACAGGCCGGAGAACTGGCCCTTTCCGTCTATGACCTTTTAAAGCAAAACAAGAGTATCACCCGTAATGTCACAGCCTCTTATATCCAGGACGTCAATAACCAGGTCCTCACCCAATACTTCATGCTCACTTTTACCTACAAATTGAAGAACTTTGGGAAGGGAAATCCCTCTGAAAACAACGGAAGGGAAAGAAATTTCAGGAGGTGGGGTGGCCCTGGTGGTTTTCCAATGGGTGGACCGGGGGGTCACCCGATGGATTAAAATGTATTACTGTGACGGAACCGGAATTAATCCTACTGCTAAAAAGAAAGGACAGGGCTGCATTCAAACAGGTGGTGGAGACCTGGCAGGATATGGTCTACAATACCACTTTGTCCCTGCTCCAGAATGCAGCGGATGCAGAGGATGTGACCCAGGATACCTTTGTCCAGGTATATGAGTCCATTGGTTCGTTCAAGGAAGCATCCCGGCTTTCTACCTGGATATACCGGATTGCCGTATCCAAGGCACTGGATCATATCCGCAGGAAAAGACGCAAGAAGCGCTTTGCTTTCCTGGAAAGCATTTTTGACCGGAATGACCGGCTGGTCAAAGACCCTCCGGACTTTGTGCATCCCGGGATCCAGGCTGAAAAAAAAGAAAGTGCCCGGGTATTGTTCCAGGCGCTTGAAAAACTGCCTCTGAACCAGCAGAGTGCCTTTGTGCTCAACAAAGTGGAAGGGTTGACCTACCGGGAAGTGGGTGAGATCATGGAGCTCACTGAATCGGCCGTAGATGCCCTGCTGCACAGGGCCAAAGCCAATCTTAAGAAAATCCTGCACCAATATTATGAGCAATCCAGGGATGGGTAGTACAAGGATTCCACCCCACGGTACCCAAAGGAAAATTTCAAAAACATCGTCTAAAAACAAGAGATCATGGAAAATGAACCGATAAATAAGAAAGTGGAGGAAGCCCTTGAAAGCCTGGATTCCATCAGGAGAGCCAGTGCAGGTCCATTCCTGTTTGGAAGGATTGAGTCCCGAATGAAAGAGGAGCGAAGCCTTTGGAACCGGGTATCCGGCTTTATAGCCAGGCCCATGGTAGCCCTGGGATGCATCTTCATTATTTTGCTGATGAACAGCATGGTGATTTTTCTTTCGGCAAGGGCAGAAAACATCCCTTCCAAAAAAACACCGGAACTGGCCACGGCTGATGAATACAGCCAGGTCAATTCTGACATCTATGAATTTGAAAATACTAAGCCATGACCCCTTCCTCCAAAAATAGGTCCCTTATTTTTTTGATCGTGATTTTGCTGATCACCAATATTTTGCTGATCCTTTTCTTTGTAGTGCTGGACAAGCCTGCAGCCAGAAGTGGCCGTGGGAGAAACCCGAACGGATTGGCTACCATGCTTAAAAATGATGTGCACTTTTCCCCAAACCAGCTGGGTGAATATTATGATTTGCGAAGAAGGCAACTGGATTCTATCCACCGGATGTTTGACGGGCTGAGGGCTTCCCGGATGGAGTTTTATGATCACTTGTTTACCGGCCACCTTTCGGATTCCGCCCTGGAAGCGCAGGCGGGGGACCTGGCCCAAAAACAAAAGACCCTGGACCTGTATATGTTCCATCATTTCATGATGCTCAGGGACATTTGTACCCCGGAACAGCTGCCCCTATTTGATACTACCCTCAGAAAGGTGCTGGTCAGGATGACCGGCAGGATCGGTCACGGTCCGCACAATCCCAATAGAAGATAATAATATTATAAACCAATAAAGAAGAAATAAAATGAAAACTAAATTCTCAGTGATGATGGCGCTGCTTCTTTCTGCTGCCCTTTTCACGAATGCCCAGCAAAGGGGTTACCCCAGGTTGACTACCGCCCAGCGGGTCACCAATGTGATGACGAAACTGACTGGCCCGCTTCAGCTCGATACGGTCCAGCAGCAAAAGACCGCGGGGGTGTTCACGGACTTCTTTGACGCCCAGACCAAGCTGCGCCAGGACGCCATGGCCAGCGGGCAAAGGCCCGACCGAAGTTTATTTCAGAAGTTGATCGCAGACCGGGATGCCAAATTGAAGGATATTTTCAATGCAGACCAGTTCAAGAAATATACCGATGAAGTGGAACCTGGACTCCGTCCGGGAAGGCCCGGAGGATATGGAGGCCCCCAGCGAAGCAATTAACAGAGGCCCGTTTTAGAAAGTGTATCCAAAAAAGAGCTTGCTTAGGCAGGCTTTTTTGTTTGAAGCCCCCGCCAGGCCAACGGTGGGCAGAGTGATTTTTTTTTCGCGGGTTCTTTTTAATCCCGTGGAAAGAAATATCTTTAACCTCTCCAAAAAACTGGACCCGCCCGGTATCAAAACCGGGAATTCGTTCACCTTTCACTTCAATAAATATATGCAGGAGCCAAAGCATGACATGGAACGGCTGGGATTTCAGTTGGAAAGATTTATTTTTTTTACAGACGGAGTTTTTGCCATCAGCATCACCCTGCTGATAATCGATCTCAAAATTCTTCCCCAGGAGTTTCCGACTGATGCAAGTCTGTGGCATGCACTGTCTGGGATGTCCGTGCGCTTTCTGGGGTTTCTCATTAGTTTTGGAATTGTAGGGCATTACTGGTCGGTACACCACCGGATTTTCGGATATGTCATCCGGTCCAGTACTTCGCTGATTTGGCTTAACCTGGGCTATTTGCTTTCCGTGGTGCTGCTCCCTTTCAGTTCCGGACTGCTGGGCGAGTACAGCACCCATACCGAGTTGAAGATTCCCTACGGGATCTATTCGTTCAATATGGTCCTGACCGGTCTGATGAATTGCTGGTTGTGGGCATATGTAAGCCATCCCAAAAGAAAAATGCTTTCCCGGGAAATTTCAAAAGCAAGAATTCGGCTGGGGATATACAGAAGCCTGGTCATTCCGGTGATTTTTACCCTTTCCTTTCTGATCTTCTGGTGGTTCCCGGTTGTCTCCAGGCTGGTGCTGTTGCTTATTCCGGTAACGCTTCATTGGGGGATGAGGGGCCTTGAGCGGAAGGCCGAGCGTGACGAATCTCCATCCAGAAAATACCAACTGGAAATCCCTGCTGCTGAGGGCCGGGGTAAATGACCACCGTGACCCCGGATAAAAAGCAAAAACTCCGGATTGGCCCGGAGTTTCGCTTAAGCTACTGCATTATTTTCTGACCGTGACGGTAATGGCCTCTGACAGTGCCTTCCCGTAGGAACGGTGGATTCCGTCGGCAAATTGAAGGGCAAGCCTATGCTTTCCGGGAGTCAGGTGAAGGGTCGCCACTTTCTGTGCATCTCCAAAGTGGATGTGGCTGCTGTCCTTGGGAATGACCATTCCGGCAGCTACAGAATCGCCGGCATCTACCAAAATATGGAAATGCCCGGAGCCTGACTTCACGCTTCCCGCCGAATCCACGGAGATGTCTTTTGCACCCATCTCCACTTTCACCGGAGAAGTGACGGTCTGTCCATTTCTCAGGTTTTTGAAAAATACTTTGGCACCCTTGGGTATTTCAGGAAGA
>JAJXYG010000383.1 GCA_021780705.1 Bacteroidota bacterium | reverse complement strand
AATGGCTTGGGTAATCTTTTCCTTTTTGTCTCCGCTGGTAGGTTGCAGCCAGATGCCTACACTGCCGCCATAGACGACGATGGAGACCGTATCTTTTTTGCGCAGGTTATTGACCAGCAACTGGAAGGCCTCCTTCAGCAGGGGGAGCCGGTTGGGCAGGTCCATGCTGCCTGATACGTCGATCAGGAAAACCAGGTTGGTAGGCGGGACCTTGTCCAGGTTGAGTTTTTTCCCGGACAGGTTGACGAAGAGCAACCGGTGGCTGGTATCCCAGGGGCAGGAGGTGTAATGGGTGTGAAGCCCAAAGACACTGTCTGCGCCGGGTTGCTGGTAATTAAAATTGAAATAATTCAGCATCTCGTCAATACGGACCGCATCGGGTGGCACCCGGGTATCCTGGTTGAGGAAGCGCCGGATATTGCTGTAGGAGGCCTTGTCGATCCGCATGGCCAGTGAGGTGGTATAGTCATGACCTGCCGACACAAAATCGTTCTCCACGATATTGGCGTAGCTCTCGTCCTGGTAATAGCTGACCGGATAGACATTGCCCTGGGCCCCATGGGTCATGGAGGCCAGTTTTCGTTTACGCGTGCTGATAGAGGTGCCGGTCAGTTTGAGGGTAATTTCCTGGTAGGCATCGGTCCGGATGCGCAGCGCCCTGGTCTCGTATCCTTCCGCACTGAAGATGAGTGAATCATATTGCAGGGGGCTGGGGATTCCAAAGCCTCCGGTTATTCCGCTATAGTACAGGGAGCGGGTGGAAGGCATATAGATCTTGACGTTTTGAATAGCCACTCCTGCCGGATCCCTGACTTCTCCCCGGATATAATACTGGGCCTTCAGCGCAAGCCCTGACAGCAGGAGGTACCCGAAAGCGAATAATTTTTTCAATGTCGGCGCATTTAAAAGCGTGCTTCCGCAGCTCCTGCTGCGGATCCTATTTCTATGGGGAGTCAGGGTTTTTCAACGAGTTGGTAGATCTCACGGATATTTCTTCCCAGGCCATCGTAGTCCAGGCCATAGCCAATTACAAATTTATTGGGAATTGTAAAGCCAAGGTAATCAATTCTGATGGGGTGTACCATGGCATCCGGTTTGTGGAGCAGGGCCGCGATCCTGAGGGAGGCAGGGTGGTTGTGCTCAAGTTGGGGCAAAAACTGATGGAGGGTTTTGCCGGTATCCACGATATCCTCTACGATAACCACTTCCCTGCCATGCAGGTCTACATCCAGGCCAATGGCGGTAATTACTTTTCCGGTGGACTTGACCCCCTTGTAGGAGGCCAGTTTGATGAAGCTGATCTCCGCTTCGATCCGGATATTTTTGAACAGGTCGGCTGCAAAAATAAAGGCCCCGTTCAGAATGGCGATGAACACCGGCTTTTTACCTTCATAATCCCGGTTGATCTGTGCTGCCATCTCGCTGATCCGGGCCTGGATTTCCTTTTCACTCAGGTAAGGGGTAAATTCTTTATCGTGTACTCTTAAGTGTTCCATGATTTACTTTGATACGATGAGTTGTTGGCCGGTTTTCAGCCGGTTGTGCTTAAGGTGGTTCCACCGCTTTAATTCAGAAACCGCTACATGGTACTCTCTTGCGATGACCCGAATATTTTCCTGGGGCTGCACTTCATGGTAAATTACCCCTGAGGGGTGCGCGTCGGTCGAGGCGGAGGCAGCCGGCTGATCGGTAGAAGGCCTGAGCCATATCCGTTGCCCGGGACTCAGGGCCTGGTAGGCAGTCATTTGGTTATACTGACAGAGACTTTCCAGCTGGATTCCGTTTCTCTGGGCAATGTCGCGAAGACTTTCATTGGCGGAGGCTATACAAAAATCGCGGTCGCCGGTTTTTTGTTTTCTTTCCAGGTAGATATACTGGTCCCGGTCCAGAATCCCGTCATCCACCAAGTCGTTATACTGCAAAAGTTTCCCCAGGTGGATATGATGGGCAGTGGCTACCGCCAGAAGGGAGGTGCCTTTAAGGACCCAGGTTACTTTGCATCTGTTGATGGAGGTAAGTCCCAGTGGCAATGCAGGCAGCGGATCGCTGGACTGGGGGGCCACCTCGTTGTCATGCATGAGCGCCGGGGCGGGACCCGCAGTGGAAGACTTGATGGCGGGCGCAAAGGCGGTCACCGCCTGGGTGGTGTCCACCTGCAACTCCTGGCTGACCCGGTCATAGGCCGCTGCGATGGCAGCCGGGTCGGTAAGGGGGCCTTCCTGGATGGCCTCATCGGTATACTGCTCCAGGTGGTTGTCCTCAATATTTTTGATCAGGATGTAGGCATATTTGGGGTTGGTGGCATAACCCGCCCTTCTCAGTCCATGAGCCCAGGCACGGTAATTTCTGGGGTTGAGCATGAACAGGGAGGCATAGCGATCGCTATTTCTCAAAAAGTCAGAATGGTCACGGTAGGAATCCACGGCGCTCTTATAGGCGCGAAAGCATTCTCCCGGCGCATCATCGTCATGGGTTACGGAGGCCTGGGTCCAGTTGTCCTTGCATTTGATCCCAAAATGGTTGTTGGATTCCTTGACCAGGTCGCTATTGCCGTTTTCGGTTTCAAGCAGGCCCTGTGCCAGCGATATCGCTGCAGGAACCCCTTCCCGCCTCATTTCCAGTATGGCCAGGTCCTTGTACTTGGCTATGTACTCAGCAGCCGTCATGGGCTGGGCGGCACTGCCCAGGGCCACCAGGAGCAAGGGGAGCAAAAGGTACAAGCGATTCTTCATGAAAAATTTCGCAAACATGATCTAATGGTTCCAGCAGGGCGGTAACCTGCTATTTCTTTTGGATGAGCATTACCCCGTCCCGGACGGTCAGCATCATATGCTGAACCCTGGGGTCGGATTTCACATGGCGGTTGAATGCGTCGATCGCCTTGGCATTCTTTCCCTTGATCGGATCTTCCAACACCTCCCCATGGAACAACACATTGTCTGCCAATATGAATCCACCCTTTTTCAGCTGGGGCAAAGTTAATTCGTAATAATTAATATAGTTCACCTTGTCGGCGTCAATGAAGACCAGGTCCCAGGTTTCCTTTAAATCCGGAATGAGGTTCAATGCATTACCCACGTGCAGGATGATCTGCTCCTGGTATAAAGATTTGCTAAAATGCCCCTGGGCGATGGCTGCATCTTCCTTGCGCAACTCCAGGGTATGCAGGATCCCGCCGGGGGGCAGGCCCTTGGCCAGGCACAGGGCGCTGTATCCCATGAAGGTCCCTATTTCCAGGATGCGCTCCGGCCTGATCATGCAGCTCAGAAGCTCCAGCATCTTTCCCTGAACCGGCCCACTGAGCATCTGGGATTCATGGTGATGGGCATAGGTATATTTTTCGATTTCCTGCAACAGGGGATCGGTGGGGGTGGTGAACCGGGCCGCATAGGCCTCGGCAAGTGGGTTGAGAATTTCGTTCATGACTTTAGGATTGAGTAGTTTGAATTTTCTTTTTGGAAAACAGGATGAGTCCCAGGAAAGTCAGCAGCCCATTTAACAGGATCAGCTCCTCGGCAAACACATATCCGTCGAATAATACGGTGGAGTATTTGTCTATGAAAAAGCAGGCCAGCGGGGCCAGCACGCAAATATAGGGGGTGGCCCGGTCCATAACCTGTCGCTTGTTGCCATACAGGGAAAAGGCAAAAAGTCCGATCAGTGGCCCGTAGGTATAGGTGGCCACCTTGAAGATGGCGGAGACTACCGAGGTATCATTGACCGCATTAAACAGCAGGATCACTGCCATGATCAGCAGCGAAAATCCAATATGGACCCAGGTTCTTTTTCGGATCATCTGCTTTTCACTTTTTGAGGACTGTCGGTCAAAATGTAAAAAATCAATACAAAAGGAAGTGGTCAGGGCAGTAAGTCCGGAGTCGGTCGTGGCAAAAGTAGCGGCCGTAAGTCCCAGCATGAAGACCACTGCGGGGATCCCCTTGAAATGGTTGAGGGCGATTTCCGGAAAAAGATAATCAGTCCGAGGCAGGTGGGTGGCGCTGTCCAGTGGAACGGCAATCCCCATCTGGTGGGCATAGATATATAGCAGGGCCCCCACACTCAGGAAAAACAGGTTGATGATCACAAAGATGAAGGTGAAACTCAGCATGTTTTTCTGGGCTTCCTTCAGATTTTTACAACTGAGATTTTTCTGCATGAGATCCTGGTCCAGCCCAAACATCCCGATCGTCACAAAGAATCCCCCGATGAACTGCTTGGTGAAGTGGAACCGGTTGCTCATAAAATGTCCCGTGAAAAAGATCTTGGAATAGGGGGATTCCTTTATGGCATGGAAGGCCTGACCGAGATTGAGGTTCAGGCTGTGACAGATAAAATATATTGACAGGAATACGGAGCTTACCAGGAAGAAGGTCTGCAGGGTATCGGTAATGATGATGGTCTTGAGGCCGCCCCGAAAGGTATATCCCCAGATCAGCAACAGACAAATTACGATGGTGAGCCAGAAGGGAATCCCCCAGGCGTCAAAAATGAACCGCTGCAGGACAATGGCCACCAGGTACAACCTGAATGCAGATCCTATGGTCCTTGAGATCAGAAAAATGGCGGCTGCCGTCTGGTGGCTTACCCCGCCCAGCCTCCTGCCAATCACTTCATAAATGGAGATCAGGTGCATTTTATAATAGAGGGGAAGCAGGATCCAGGCCACGGCAAAGTAACCGGCGGCATTACCCAGTACAAACTGGAAATACCGGAACTGGGCCCCGGCGGCATTGCCAACCTCGCCCGGCACGGAGATGAAGGTTACCCCGCTCAGTGCAGTCCCGATCATCCCAAAGGCTACCAGGTACCAGCGGGAAGACCGGTTGGCAATGAAAAAGGTGGCGTTGTCGCTGGATTTTCTGGAGGTGAGGTAAGAAATCAGGATCAGGACCAGGAAATATCCAATGACAAAAGAGAAAAGCACTGATGGGGCCATAAATAATAAAGTCAGCACCCACCCCGGGGTGGGGGATGGTGAAAAAAAGAAATTAGGATTTCATGGGTTTTCTCCTGAAATTTATCGGGTACTATCCGAGTGGAATTCAACCGGAAAAAACCTGAAACAAATTCAAGATAAATAAATTATGTCAATAACTTCTTTGGCGGTTTTCTGCGGGTCGCATGAGGGGAAAAATCCCCTTTTCGTGGAGGACGCAAGGAAACTGGGATTTTTGCTGGCCAGCCGCAAAATCACCCTGATCTACGGCGGCAGTAGCAAGGGGATCATGGGGGCCATTGCTGATGCGATGCTGGAGCGGGGGGGAAGGGTAATCGGTATTATGCCCAAATTGCTCAATGGCACTGAACACAGCCATTACGGTATTACCGAACTGCTGGAGACCGAAGACATGCATTCCCGCAAAAAAGCCATGTATGCCAAGGCGGATGCAGCCATGGTCCTGGCGGGAGGATACGGAACCCTGGACGAGTTTTTTGAAATGCTTACGTGGAACCAGCTCAATATTCATGACAAGAAGATTTACATCCTGAACTCAGGGGGATTCTATGACCACCTCATCCGACACCTGGAGGTGATGGAATCGGAAGGGTTTCTCTACAAAAATGTTCTGGAGCAGGTCACCATTCTTTCAAGACCTGAAGATTTTCCGATATAGGAAAACCGGGAACAGTACCAATCAATAGATTTATGGTTTGAATCCTTACGGGGTCACGATTTTTTCTCCACTCTTAAGTGACCGCTATCATGGCGGGTTTTGTTGTTTG
>JAJXYG010000047.1 GCA_021780705.1 Bacteroidota bacterium | reverse complement strand
ATGCTTTTAGGTGTGTACGAAATTTTATTTAATAAAAAAATCATAGCGCCGTTAGGCGAAAAAGTGATTATTTTCGGGCTCATGTTTGCGCTAGCTTTGGCACCCTTTTCTCTTAATTTTTTAGCTGCTTTTCTAAATTCTTCTTTTTGATACAGGAGCGATATATTTGAGCGGTTCGTTCTAAAATCAAATCAGAAATTTTTGTATGCCGAATACCAGGAAGTCATCCAGGGTATTGGTGGTTTTTTCAGACCAATGCCTGAGTTTTTTCACTACCGGGCCGCGAAATATCTTGATGGCGCTGAACGCTACTATAATGAAGCCCAGTGAGATGGCCCAGTCCTTAATAGAGTTTTCCAGTATGATCCGGTTCCAGAAAATTATAATACGTATGGTTTGATGATGTTCGTTGCTTCCAATAAAGTCCTGCCGGGAGCCCCATACCGCCGCTTGGAAGGGCCGGGAAAAGGGACTGGACGATTGATTACCCGGCAAAGGTAAACCGTAAGGCCAGGATGAAAGGTCAGAATATAAAGGAAATTTTCAAAAGCAGCGATCTTTTTAAAATCTATAACATTATGGCGCTTTTGATAAATGGAATACCCAAAATTGTAATTCAAAAATAAATAGCACCAAAACCTCAGCAAGGTTCCGGTCAAACAAAGCTATAATCAGGTATGCATTACCGTAATATATTGGTTTCTGCCGGAAAATTAGGTTGGCTCGATAATTTAAGGAGCAAAGAAAACTTCTGCCGGGGAGATCAGTTGCCGGCAGCCTCAGATCAGGGTCTTGACCCGGTCGGAAAGCCTCAGGCTGAGGGAAACCAGTGTCAGGGTGGGATTGGGAGCTGCTGCCGTGACAAAACAGGCGGCTCCCGCCACATGGAGATTGGCAAAACCATGGACCTTGCAATGGGGATCCACGACCCCGTTTTTGGGATCTAGGCTCATCCGGGTAGTGCCCATATGGTGCCAGCCTCCCCCGGTAAAATCGGGCCAGGTCAGGTCATCCAGATTCCAGAGAAATTCCTTCATCTTCACCCTCCCTAGAGCAGCACGCCCAATCTGCTGGCCGATGAGTTCATATATTTTCCGGATGCTGTGCTTTTCAAGCGGCGTCAGAATCCAGTGGAGGTCAGCCCTGGGCATTCCCAGGGAATCACGGGCGGTATCCAGGGTGATCCGGGAATCGGGATTGGGGGCCTGCTCGATGCGGGTAAACAGCTCATAAGACTTAAAAAGTGAAGAAGAGGCCCCACCAGGGGCATTTGTCCCGGTTTCCTTCATTCCCTCTGAGAGTTGTTGCATATTTTTTTGCGGATCCCGGGTGTCCCACAGTTCAATTATGGGTTTTTGGGCCTGCGCAATCTGCAGCGGGGTGAGCGAAGAAGTCCCATTGAGCATCCGGTGCTTCACCTGTTGATCCCGTGTAATGGCCAGTTCACAGCGGGCTTTTGTCTTTCCGAAATCCAGGCTGTAAAGCTTCAGGGGATTGGGCGCTGTCAGATGAAGCTCTGCGGTCTTGATCTCTATATGCTCCATAAAAAACCTGCCTACCAGGTCGTGGTCATTTCCCAGCCCTGCAGGGGCCTGTTTATTGGAGGCGAGCAGCAGCCGGGCGTTCTGGATCGTGGAGCACGCCAAAATGAAATGTTTCGCTTTTACCGTGTATGCCTTTCCGGTATAATTTGTACAGGTTACCTCGGTAACTTTATTGACGGATTCATTGGCAGTGATGTCGACCACATTTGCATAGGTATACAAATGAATATTTCGAGCATTGACAATCGTATCCCTGTACCGGGTTCCAAAACGGGTGGGTGGGCTGAACTGCCAGAGTTTATTCCACACTACTGATTCATCCGGCAGTAGTGGTTGTAACTCCGGATCCTGCTTTTGCCAGAATTTCCAGTCATAATTATAGGGACCCAGCTCCAGGATTTTTTGTGCACGCGGGTAATACGGTTCCAGATCCTCCCGGGTAATGGGCCATCCGCTGTAAGGCACCCAATCCCGCTTTTCAAAATCAATGGGATCAAAGGTGGAACAGAACCCGGCCCAATGGCCCGTGGTGCCTCCAAAATAATGGAGGCGGGTGGATATGAGGGGATAATAATGTTGTCCGGTGGTCTTTCCATCATAGAGCTCCTGAACCCGGGGATCGTAATCAAATCCCCCGCCTTCCAGCAGGATCACCTTGCGGGGAGAGCCGATCCATTCCATGGCGATACTGATCCCTGCGGCACCGGCACCAATGATACAAAGGTCTCCTTCGATGAGGGAGTTTGCAGGTAAATCTCGGGCGTCAATATGCATGGTAATTCATTTTTTGGGGGCAACCAGTGAATACAGGGCGCACTGCCGAGCTTCCGTTACCGTGAGTACCCAACCCCGTATTACCAGGGTTTTTCCTTCAGTAAATTCTTCCTTAATATTTTGGTCAAGCAGTGACATTACTTTTTCAGGAGCAGTGGTGGCCTGGATCGGACTTCCCGGGGCGACTCCGCGCAAAATCCCGTCCAGCGCCTTTACCTTATATTCCCCCGGGAACAACTGCCCGTATGCAGTGCCTATTTCGAGCACAGTATCCCGGCCTACCAGTTCAGATAATATATGGGGGACTGAAAGCACTTTTTCCAGGTCGGTGACCGGGGTATTGCAATTGAATAGCGGCAGGGTCACTGCTACTGCGCCCATGGCAGATAGGTAGATGAATTGGCGGCGCTGCATGTCCTTGCAGGGTTTTCAGTAAATTAGGGAATTCAGCACATATTTACAAATTCCAGGCAATGAGGGTAAATAAAGGGCGGTCACCGGCTGTTTCGCAAATCTTCCGTGCCGAATTTGGGTTACCTTTAGAAAAATTGATTTTGGTGAAAGCTGCCCTCACATTTTTGCTGATTCTGGTATTTTCACTGCTATTTTCACAAATCACTTCCGCCCAAAACAGCAAGCGCGTGGCCCTGTTTAATGGCAGGGATCTTTCGGGATGGCAATCTTATATCGGGCCCCCGCTGGACGATGCGGGAAAGCCCATAAGTTCGGTACCTGTCGGATTAAACAGGGATCCACACCACGTGTTCACGGTAGTCAATCTTGATGGGGAGAAGGTGATCCGGATTTCGGGGGAAAACTGGGGATGTATTTATACCCCAAAGGAGTATAGCAACTTTCATTTGCAGTTACAGTTTAAATGGGGCAAGCTTCTTTGGGGACAGAAGAAAGGGAAAAGGAAAGACAGCGGGGTCCTTTATTTTTCAGTAGGCCCCAATGGAGCTGATTATGGCGCCTGGATGCGATCCCAGGAATTTCAGGTGGAACAGGGAAATTGCGGAGACTACTGGGGAGTAGCAGGGGGCAGAGAAACCATCCCTGTCATCCAGGAATCAGATAGTCAGTATGTATACAATCCCCAGGGCAAGATGACGGTCTTCAGTGCGACCAGCCCGGTGGGCCGCCACTGCATCAAACAGGGAGACGCAGAAAATCCCACCGGGCAGTGGAATACCCTGGACCTGTATTGCCATGGGGATACCAGTGTGCAAATGATTAACGGCAAGGTGATGATGGTGTTATACCATTCCAGCCAGGAAGACCATGGAGCGGTACGCCCCCTTGCAAAGGGAAAAATCCAGATCCAGTCAGAAGGAGCAGAAATCTATTACAAAAACATTACGATTGGCCCACTCAAAGCCATACCGGCCGTATTCCTGAAAGAAAAATGAACGCTATACAATTAATCACTGATCTCAAACTTCAATCTCATCCCGAAGGAGGCTTTTTCAGAGAAACCTACCGGTCCTCCGGTGTCATCCCTCAAAATGTGTTGCCTGAAGGGTTTAAGGGAGATCGCCATTATTGCACCTCCATATATTTCCTGTTGCAGCAGGGGGATTATTCTGCCTTTCACCGGATCAAAAGTGACGAAGGCTGGCATTTTTACCAGGGCGGTCCACTTTTGATCCACCTAATCAGCCCTGAAGGCTCCTACCTGGTAGTGACAATGGGAAACCAACCCAGCCTGGGACAGGTTTTTCAGTTTGTGGTACCAGCCAGGTACTGGTTTGCAAGTGAACCTGCCCGTGGGAGTGAATATTCCCTGGTCGGATGCACTGTATCTCCGGGTTTTGATTTCCAGGATTTCGAAATGGCAGCACGAGAGTCTCTGACCTCGCTTTTTCCGCAACACCAATCCCTAATCGAGCGGTTGAGCAGGTGAGTCTTTTTTTCTGTGAATGAGCGCTGCTCTCCCCCAGGAAATTCTTATTTGCCGGCTTCCCCGGAGGAATGGGCGACCTTTTCCCTTCTTTCCATGAGTTCTCTCCAGGTGGTGAGGATGATATGGTTATCTTTCAGCGCCTTTTTGAACCTTGGATCCATCATCGACAGCAGGTCTGCCTTCCGCAAAGGACCCGTATCGCTGATATACTTGAATTCTGCAGAGGGATCCGTGCAATGGGTGATCATCATGGTAACTCCCGGTGGCAAGGTTTTCAGCGCAGCAATATACTTTTGCGTTTTGAAGTCTCGTAGCTTTTGGTCGTTGTGGGCAATGCTGTCCGGAATCTTCCAGTCATAGCTGAAATTATGAAGGTCATCCAGGACCGGCAATCCCGCATTCCATAAGGTGTCGCCAAGACTGCGAAGTTCCTTCATGATATAATCAGGAAAATGTTCTTCCTCCTGGATCAGGTGATCACTTCCTCCCGGTAACATAACCGGAATATGGTATTCTATGCCAAGCCTGATATATTGTTTCAGAAATTCCGGGGTAGCAAAAATGGTTCCCATATGAGAATCCAGGTGGGTAGGCCTGAAGCCCATGGATAAGGCACGGTCCAGTTGGGCACGAATCTCCCTGTCCACTTCCTCTGCGGTGGCATGACGAACCACATCTGCGACACTGGGCCAAAGATCTCCTTCGCTGTCTGTAAGTCCGGGTACGGCAGCCTTACCCGCTACCGGTCCCCAGCGGTAATCCTTCCACTCCGAGTTCAGGGTCAGGTGCAGTCCTGCATCAATATCGGGATGGGTTTTCAAAAAGTGCACAAAACCAGGCACCCAGGGACAGGGCATCATGACGCTGGTGGAAGTGGCCACCCCTTTGGTCAGTGCTTCAATGGCGCCCTTATTGGAATCATAACTCATTCCTGCATCATCTACATGAATGATAAGGACCCTGGCGCCTTTGGGGAATCCCAATCTTTGCCCGTAGGTCCTGGAATCGGGCTGGGCCTGGGCGGAGTGGTAATTCCAAATTAAAAACAGGACCAGCAAGGTCCTTAGATGGCGAAATATGGTAAACTTGTTCATGGCAGCAGTAGCGGTTTTAGGTTACTAAAAGTAAGCCAATTTAACGTAAAGGGGACCAGGAAGTGGGAGGAGCGGAACATTTGTTGGCCCCGGTTTGCCCGGATATTTCCAAAGGAACTGCCCCGACAGCCCCTGAATCTGAATTAGGTTAATTTTGTGCCATGAGCAAAATTCGTATGGCAGGGGAAAAGCGACAACGGTTGCCCAAACAGGGACCTCCTCCCAACTGGAAGGAAAAATTTGCCGCCCTGGGAAATCTCCCCAGATTTTTCAGGCTGGTTTGGGAAACCCACCCGGGCTATACCATCCTGGATGCCTTGCTGAGGTTGCTGCGTTCCGCACTGCCGGTAAGTTTGCTCTACATAGGTAAACTCATCATTGACCAGGTGATTGCCCTTGCAAAAGGTGCCTCCGTCCATCATAC
>JAJXYG010000305.1 GCA_021780705.1 Bacteroidota bacterium | reverse complement strand
CTTTTTATTTAAGAGAAAACAGCGGAATCCGGGTACCGGATGGGCATTGAAAAGGTGTCACTCCCGGTAATTCGATCCGTTATGGTTGGCAAGGCTTCCTATGAGTGTTCTTGTCCGCTGTTGATGTAACTTTACTTACTATCAAAAACAGGATGAACAGATTTTTCAGAAGACTGCCTCTTTCTTTGAAACTGATACTGGTGGGGATCATCCCTGTCATCTTTTTGCTGTATCTGTCAGGCCAGTTGTATAAGGAAAAAAGGAATAAAGTTCTCCTGATCAAAGGCTATATTGAACAGGTCCAGGAGGCCAACAAGATTGCCAATCTGATCAATGAACTGGAAGCTGAAAGGAAATTCAGTTACCAGTACGCCCTCAAGAAGGTAGGCTATGGTTCCATGATCCTGCAACGGACCCATACGGACGGTGCGATCTGGAGCCTGAAAAGGAGCCACGATCCCAATTTGAACAATTTTTCCCAGTACACTTTTCTGGATTCCCTGCCAGCCATTCGAAAGGAACTGGATACCTCTACCGTGAGTATTCCGGCCACCCTGATCCTGCACTATTATACCCAGGTCATTTTTCGGCTCAATACCCTGAACCAGGCCGCAGCGACCAGCAGCATATATCTTCAACCTGTATACCAGGACATGATTGCCCAGAAAACCCTCTTCAAAATGATGACCTATCTGGGGATCATGAATATGAATGTGTACAACCTGCTGTATACCGGACAAGACCGGCAGGAAGCCCTCACGACGACACAGGAGGCCTTTAGGATTTACGATTCCTATGAGGCAGAGTTTCGCCTGAAGGCCTCTCCCGCCTCTGTAAAGTGGTATGATAATCAAAAACAAAAGGCCCCCCTGAAACCGGTATTGGGATTTGTTTCCCAGTTTCTGGATTCCACCTCGGTGGACAGTGTATATTCAGCCGAAGACTGGTGGACGCTTTCCTCCCAGGCCAGGGATGTATTGAGGACCGCCCAGGTGAACTTGTGGTCAAAAGTTGAAACAGGAATTAATAAAATCTATCACGACGAAGAATTGTCACAAACCAGGACTCTGGTACTGCTGCTGGCTGCCATCCTACTGGTCATTTCCATTGTGGCCTTTACCATCAGTGTCATCAGCAGGATTCTATACGACCTGAAGGTGGCATCTCTAAAAATCTCCCGAGGGGGTACTGGAATAGCTTTCAAGGACATGCCCCATGATGTTATGGGGACCCTTGCGCAGTCCGTATTGGAAATCGACCGGAACAATGTCAAGCTGGCTGAGGCGGCCAGCGCCATAGGGAGCGGGAATTTTGAGGTGGAAGTGGTGCCCAGAAGTGCCGAAGACCTGCTTGGAAATTCCATTGCCAAGATGAAGGCCGACCTGCAGGAACTGACCAGGGAAAAAGATAAGGTCCAGAAGGAAACCCTGGAACTCATGCGCCGTAAAGATGATTTTCTCAGTATTGCCAGCCATGAATTAAAAACTCCGGTTACCTCCCTTAAGGCCTATACTCAATTGCTCCACCTTTACGGTCAGGACGATTCCGAAGAGAAAAGAAAACTTATGCTCTCCAGAATGGATAGCCAGATTGACAAGCTGACTTCTCTTATCAATGACCTGCTTGATACTTCCAAGATGCAGCAGGGGGTACTGGTGTATAACAAGACCGTCTTTTTTCTGGATGAGCTTCTTAAAGAAGTGGCAGAAGAATTTCACACCATTGCCCCACAACAAAAAATCGAATTGGACATCCAGACTCCGGTACCTGTGTTTGCAGACCGGGATAGAATTTCCCAGGTATTGAGCAACCTGATCAATAATGCCCTGAAATATTGCCCTGAATCGCGCGAGATCATCCTGGCCCTCAAAACCAATGGCCCTATGGCCATATGTTCGGTTCAGGATTTTGGCACCGGGATCCCGGAAGCCCACCAAAATAAAATATTCGACCGGTTCTACCGGATCACCGGGAGCAATTTACACACTTTTCCCGGGTTGGGTCTGGGACTGTTTATCGCCAAGGAAATTGTGGAAAGACACTATGGGAAGATATGGGTGGAAAGTGAACCCGACAAAGGGAGCACCTTCTTCTTTGGTATTCCGGTGGCCAATCTGAAAAAAAATGATACCGAGTAACCCTCAGGGGAAGTATCCGCCGGTTTTTTCTTATATCCTCCTTCCCGGGTCACTTCAGGAAAAGTCCCTTCTTACCCAGTTCCCGGTTGATTTGGGCTAGCCGGATCGAGCCCACCTGGTGCCAGATATGAAGAAGCCTATTGAAGGAATCTGCCGATTGTTTGACCATCCGGATCACCTGGGCATTGGGGGTCATGTCAGATCCCTGAAGGTTGCTCATCAGGTAGCTAAACTGACCCTGAGCCTGGTTGAAATCCACTATACTTTCTCCTGGCTGTGAGTTCCTGATCTCCTTAAGCTGACTTGAAAATGTCTTTAGCGAATCCGTAACTGAAGGATCTGCTGTACCTAAAAGCCTGGAAATCTGGATGTTCAGCTCTTTAATTTTATTTTGAATGGCAATTGATTTTTGCTGGTTCCGGTAACAGGTCATGGAATAGATAAATTGCTTTTCCAGGTCGGGCAGGGGAGTCTTTACCCTGGGATCCATTTTTACAATCAAAGGTTTTTCCATTGTATGCCCCTCTGCGGTAAGACGCACGGTATATCTTCCCGGCATGACCCATGGGGAATTGGGGGCAGCAGGGGTATTGTGGTATACTGCACCGATAGAAAAGGAGACCGGGAGGGGGAGCGGATCATAATGCAAATCCCAAATAAAGCGGTGGGGGCCTTTTTGAGCGGAAAGTACTTGCTGGGGTCTGATCCAATAATCCGGAACGTTTTCAGGCGGGATATGATACAGCGTATCCAGGCTGCTATAGTGACGGACTACCTGCCCGCGGGAATCCAATATATCCAGGGTCACTGGCCCCTTGGCATTGTCATTCAGGTAATAATCAATGATGGCTCCGTCCGGAGGATTTTGTCCCGCGGGTTCGTCGGGAGGCAGGGGGGTATCGGTGTTTTTGTCCCACCTTACCCGAAGGGCCATTTCGGGTGTAAAGAGCATCCCTTTATGAAGGCCCTGCTCCGGAATCTGTCTGAGAGGAGCCATGTCGTCCAGGATCCAGAACCCCCTACCGTGGGTAGCCACCACGAGGTCGTTATCCTTAATGATCAGGTCGCGGATGGAAGTGGCCGGCATGTTCAGTCGAAGCGGATGCCAGTGGCTTCCGTCATCGAAAGACACATAAGTGGCAGTTTCGGAAGCGGCAAATAAGAGCCCGGGTTTTTTGGAATCTTCGCGCACGGCATTAATGGGTTCCTGCGGCAGGCCATTTACTATTTTAACCCAGGTTTTGCCGCCGTCATGGGTTTTGTAGATATAGGGAGACAGGTCATTGCACCTTAGCCGGTTGATTGCTGCATATGCAGTAAGTGTGCTGAAGTGTCCGGCATCCATGATGGAGACTTTACTCCAGGCTGTGAGTGAAGTCGGGGTTACATTTTGCCATGTCTTTCCTCCATCCCTGGTCGTTTGAATCAATCCATCATCGGTCCCTGCCCAGATCCGGTTCACATCCAGGGGGGAGGGAGCTACCGCATAGATCACCCCGCTGCGGATCATATGCTTGCGGGCATCCTGCATGTATCCATCCACACAGGAAGGAATGTCTTGTTTTAGGGAGTCCAGGGGTCGGGACAAATCCGGGCTGATCGTGGTCCAGTGATTGCCTCCGTCTTCGGTCTCGAAGAGGATATTGCCTGCGTAATAGAGTCTCTTGGGGTCTACTGGTGAAAATACTACAGGAGCTGTCCGCAAAAACCGTGGATGGATTCCCTCTTTATTGGGAGCCACATTCTGAACCTCGCCGGTGATCTTGTTGTATTTGGTAAGTTTCCCCCCATAGATGAGCCAGGGGTGAAGTGGATCGGGGGCCACATATCCATACTCCTGGGCTCCAACCGGATGCCAGTCCCGAAAAGTGATTTCTCCGTCATCCCCCCGGGAGGCAATACCCACCGAGCCGCTTTCCTGTTGACCGCTATATAGATTATATGGAAATTCATTGTCTGCGGCTACATGGTACAGTTGGGCGGTAGGCTGGTTGTACCAGGAACTCCAGCTGGCACCGCCGTTTACAGTGATGATTGCCCCCTGGTCTCCGGTAACCAGCATGATCTGAGGATTTAGGGGATTAATCCACAGGTTTTGGTAATCATCCCCGCCCGGGGCGCCCCGGATTCCTTTCCAGGTCCTGCCTCCATCCACAGATTTCCAGAGCACGATACTGGCACTATATACCACATTGGGATTTTTGGGATCCACTTTTAGTACGGGCACATCCCCTCCGCCGATTCTGGCTTCAGGGCGGGGGTCCTCAGATATTTTCTCCCAATGGGCCCCTGCGTCCTGGGACCGGAATATTCCCATCCCGCTGCCAGTGCCATAGCGGTTGGGTTCGGTGGTCCCGATGGCCGCATACAATATATCGGGGTCACTGGGGGCAATAGCAATATGGGCCTGCACCATGTCTGCAGGGAGGCCCTGCTGAATGCGGGTCCAGGTATCGCCCCCATTGGTGGACTTAAAAATTCCCCCGCGGGTCCCGGCCCATTCTCCATTTTCCCATGGGGCTTCCTGGGCCTGCCACAGGGTGGCGTACACTATATTGGAATTTTCAGGATCAATTGCTACATCATCTCCCCCTGTATTTTCATCCACATAAAGCACTTTTTGAAAGGTCTTTCCTCCGTCTGTAGAGCGGAAAATCCCTCTTTCGGTATTGGGTCCATAGGGGTGACCCAGTACTGCGACAAACAACCGGTTGGCATTATGGGGATCTATGGCGATCTGGGGAATTTGTTGTCCATCCCGAAGCCCAAGATGCTCCCAGGTTTTTCCTCCATTTGCAGACCGGTAAATTCCATTGCCTACCGAAAGGTCCGGACGGTGCAACCCTTCACCACTCCCTACGTATAGGGTGTCGGGTTGAGAGGGTGCCACTGCCACACATCCTATGGATCCCGTGGATTGATGGTCGAAAACGGAGGTCCAGGTCCTGCCAAAGTCGGTGGTCTTCCAGACCCCTCCATTATTTACCCCGATATAAAATATATTAGGCTGACCTGGTACTCCGGAGGCACCTACGGTGCGCCCGCCGCGGTAGGGGCCGATAGAACGCCACCTGAGGGATTGGTAGGCAAAATCTGTAGTCGTTTGGGCGTAGGGGCGAATGAATAGAATGGCTGAGAGAGGTAGGATCAGTAGGATCCTACCTGCGGATTTTAATTTCATTTGATTAGTAGTTCAAACCAGGTAGATGATAAGGCACAATTCAACACAAATATACGCGTAAAAATGCCTCCCTCCCTGAATCTCAAACAGGAAAGGCTTGCCAAATATTTACCGGCTTCCAGGGGAATAAATAGGATACCTTTTCAGGTCCTGATCAGGAGGCGCTTAATTCTTCGTAGGCAGCCTCCAGGGGTCTCTGAATCCCTTCACCTTTCCATTCAGGAGAACCAGGAATCGTGGTGGCGTTCAGGATATCCTCTTTGGATTTACCGGCTTTCATGGAATCTCCCACAAAATTCAGGACATTTCCCAGGTAATCATGGAATGCCTGGAGGTCTTCCTTGTGGCCTACCACGTCATAACCATCTCCGGCATGACCAAACACAAAAGTGGTCTTGTCATCAAAGGTTTTCATTGCATTGTCCAGAACCTGGATC
>JAJXYG010000213.1 GCA_021780705.1 Bacteroidota bacterium | reverse complement strand
GGCGCAAAACTGATGGGAAAACTTGCTGAAATAATGCCCGAAAATTGATTTATGGGCAACCAGTTTTGCTCATCTCACCTTTAACTGATATTTTTGCCAATCAATTTTTTAATTAATGAAAGAAATCGCATTTAGGGAAGCATTACGGGAGGCTATGAGTGAAGAAATGAGAAGAGATGAATCGGTATTTCTCATGGGAGAGGAAGTGGCAGAGTACAACGGGGCCTATAAAGTAAGCCAGGGAATGCTGGCGGAATTTGGAGAAAAAAGGATTATAGATACCCCCATCACCGAATTGGGTTTTACCGCCATTGCGGTCGGGGCAGCTCAAAACGGGCTGCGTCCGATAGTAGAATTCATGACCTGGAATTTTGCAACCCTGGCGATCGACCAGATTTTGAACACGGCTTCAAAAATGCTTGCCATGAGCGGAGGCCAGGTGGGCTGCCCTATTGTATTTCGGGGCCCGAACGGGAGTGCCGGACAGCTGGGTGCGCAACATTCCACCGCCTTTGAATCGCTTTATGCCAACATGCCCGGTCTGAAGGTGATCTCGGTGAGCAATCCCTACGATGCCAAAGGACTGCTTAAAAGTGCCATTCGCGACAATGACCCGGTGATTTTTATGGAAAGTGAAGTCATGTATGGGGATAAGGGCGAAGTACCGGAAGAAGAATACCTGATTCCAATTGGCCAGGCCCGGATTGCCCGGGAAGGGACCGATGTGACGATCGTATCGTTCAATAAAATGATGAAAGTGGCCATGGCTGCCGCCGAGGAGCTGGAAAAGGAACAGATCAGTGCCGAAGTTATTGACCTCAGGACCATCCGGCCCATGGACTGGAAAACAATCCTGGATTCAGTAATGAAGACCAACCGGCTCGTAGTAGTAGAAGAACAATGGCCTTTTGCCTCCATTTCTTCCGAAATTGCCTACCGGATCCAAAAAGAAGGATTTGACTACCTGGATGCACCAATCAGGAGGATTACCTCTGCGGATGCACCCATGCATTATGCACC
The DNA here is from genome assembly GCA_021780705.1 of Bacteroidota bacterium. Classification (GTDB taxonomy): domain Bacteria; phylum Bacteroidota; class Bacteroidia; order Chitinophagales; family Chitinophagaceae; genus Ginsengibacter. The sequence continues at coordinate 4,753 of JAJXYG010000213.1, read as the reverse complement.
CAACCTGGTTTCACAGTATTTACCTGACGTGCCCAGGACGGTGAATCTGGTCAAGGAGGTAATGTACCTGAAAAAATAGCATAGTTGGTCAGGACCTCCCCATCCTGTAATGATATCTTGCTGCCTTAGGGCAGTTCAGTTTCTTTTAAATTTCATAGTATGAATACCGGCCATTTTTATTATCCGCTTCCGGTAAATGAACCCGTATTAAGTTATGCCCCCGGGAGTCCTGAAAGAGCCCATCTTCAAGATGCGCTTAAGAAATACAAAAGTAAAAAATCGGATATCCCCATGTATATCGCGGGTGAGGAAGTCAGAACCGGGGTCAAAGTACCCATAAATCCTCCCCACGAAAGGGACCATCTATTGGGGCATTTTCACGTAGGCGAAGAAAAGCACATCCGTCAGGCAATCAATGCCGCGCTCAAGGCACGGGAAAAATGGGCCAGTACTTCCTGGGAAAACAGGGCCAATATATTCCTGAAGGCGGCCGATCTCCTGGCGGGAAAATACCGGTATGATATTTTGGCTACTTCCATGCTGGGACAGAGCAAAAATGCCTTTCAGGGAGAAATTGATGCGGCCTGCGAACTGATTGACTTCCTCAGGTTTAACATTCATTATTTAAGTGAGATTTACCAGCAACAGCCCATCAGCGGACCGGGGATGCATAACCGCCTGGAATATCGTCCGCTGGAAGGTTTTGTGGTGGCAGTTACCCCGTTTAATTTTACTTCCATCGGGGGAAACCTTCCCACGGCTCCTGCCATGTGCGGCAACACGGTGGTCTGGAAGTGCGCCCATACCCAGGTATACAGCGCACAGATGTTCATGAAAATTCTTCAGGAAGCGGGACTTCCTGACGGGGTAATCAACCTCGTGTATGTGGACGGGCCCACGCTTGGAAAAATATGTTTTAGCCACCCGGATTTTGCAGGTATTCATTTTACCGGAAGCACCGGGGTGTTTAATACCATGTGGAAGACCATTGGAGGCAATGCCGGTCTGTATAAATCTTATCCAAGAATAGTAGGAGAGACGGGAGGTAAGGATTTTGTCCTGGTGCACAGGAGTGCTGATGCAGATGCCGTGGTCACGGCACTTTGCCGGGGTGCTTTTGAATACCAGGGCCAAAAATGTTCAGCAGCGTCCAGGGCCTATCTTCCCTCAAATTTGGCAGGGGAAATCAAAAAGAAAATGGTGGCGATGATCAAAACCATGAAAATGGGCAGCGTGGAGGATTTTGGCTGCTTTATCAATGCGGTGATTGATGAAAAGAGCTTTGACAAACTGGAAGGATATATCAAAAGGGCCCGGAAGGATCCTGCCGCAAAAATTCTGGTAGGAGGCAAGTGTGACAAATCCAGGGGATATTTTATTGAACCCACCGTCATTGAAGTCACGGATCCCAAATACGTCACCATGTGTGAGGAGCTTTTCGGTCCGGTGCTGACCGTATATGTCTATGATGAAAATAAATTTGAGGAGACGATTAAATTGGTAGACAGTACCTCGCCTTACGCGCTTACCGGTGCCATTTTTGCCAGAGACCGCTACGCCGTGGAGGTGGCTACCAGAAAGCTGGTGAATGCCGCCGGCAACTTCTATATCAACGACAAACCCACCGGGGCTGTCGTGGGGCAACAGCCCTTTGGAGGAGCCAGGGGGAGTGGTACCAATGACAAGGCAGGCAGTAACCTCAATTTGTACCGTTGGCTGAGTGCCAGAACCATCAAGGAAACCTATAATCCGCCGGTAGAGTATACCTATCCCTTCATGAAGCAGGAAAAGGCATGAAAACAATACTTGACAAATTCCAGCTCCAGATTACGATTGAACGACTGGCTTACCAGCTGATTGAAAATTATGCGGACCTTTCCTCCCTGGTCATTATAGGAATTCAGCCGAGGGGGATATTCCTTTCGGACAGAATTTACGCCCAACTCAACAAGATTGCACCGGGTAACCATATTCTCTATGGCAAAATGGACATCACCTTTTACCGGGATGACATTCGTAAGGAGCTGCATCACCCCAATCAGACGGACATCTCCTTTTCCGTAGAAGATAAAAATGTCATCCTGATTGATGACGTGCTCTATACGGGCAGGACGATCCGGGCCGGTCTGGATGCCCTGTTGGATTTTGGCCGGCCCCGCAAGGTGGAACTGTGTGTCCTGATCAACCGCCGGTACAGCAGGCAGTTGCCGATCCAGCCGGATTATTGCGGGAAATCCATCGATTCGATCATTTCGCAAAAAGTGAAGGTTGAATGGGACAAGGAATCAGTCATCCTCTATTAATTGATCCGCATCATTTCTAAACGGGATTTCGTCATTTTACCTGGAATTTGTGAACCATATTATTTTTTGAATTAGCTTTGATTTTTAATGCAACTTTCTACCAAACATCTCCTGGGCATTAAAGATCTTCACCTCAGGGATATTGAACTGATTCTTTCCACCGCCGTCCAGTTTAAGGAAGTCTTACAAAGACCCATCAAAAAGGTGCCCTCATTGAGGGATACCACCATTGTCAACCTGTTTTACGAAAACTCTACCCGCACCAGGATTTCATTTGAGCTGGCCGAGAAGAGACTCAGTGCCGACACCCTGAATTTTACGGCTTCGGGTTCTTCGGTCTCCAAAGGCGAGACGCTGCTGGATACGGTCAACAATATTTTATCCATGAAGGTGGACATGGTGGTGATGCGCCACAGTGCGAGCGGTGCACCGCATTTTTTGGCCAAACACATTCCGGCCGCCATCATCAATGCCGGTGACGGGATCAATGAGCATCCGACCCAGGCGCTTTTGGATGCCTTTTCCATACGGGAGAAACTGGGCGGCCTCGAAGGAAAAAAGGTTGTCCTGGTGGGGGATATCATGCACAGCAGGGTCGCTCTCAGCAATATTTACCTGCTAAAGAAAGCGGGTGCTGAGGTCATGGTAGCAGGACCGCCCACCCTGATTCCCAAGTTTATCAGCCAGGCATTTGACGTCCGGGTAGAATATAATTTGCGCAAAGCCCTGGAATGGTGCGATGTAGCCAATATTCTTCGAATTCAGCTTGAACGGCAAAACCAGGTATTGTTTTCCACTTTAAGGGAATATAATTTTGCCTACGGGGTATCCAGAAAGTTGCTGGACTCCCTCAATAAAGAGATCGTGATTCTTCATCCTGGGCCCATTAACCGGGGGGTAGAAATTGACAGTGATGTCGCGGATTCAAAGCAATCCATTATTTTGCAGCAGGTGGAAAATGGAGTAGCCGTTAGAATGGCAGTACTGTACCTGCTCAGCAACAAGCAGAATTTCTGATCCATTTCTCGTCCATACCGTCAGGCAACTCGGGGATTTTGGAAAATACCTAAGAAAAGACCGTAGAAGCAGGACGTGTTTGAGGTACCTGGGCGAGCAGTTAACTCTATAATAAAAACAAAAACGATGGCCAGAATTTGCTTATTTCCGGGCACATTTGATCCGGTTACCCTCGGGCATACCGACATCATCAACCGGGCCCTGCCACTATTTGATAAATTATTTATCGGCATCGGACGCAACAGCAACAAGACGGCCATGTTTTCGGAAAGCCAGAGACTTACCTGGCTGAAAGAGATTTACAAAGAAGAGCCTAAAATTGAAGTATTGGCTTATGACGGGTTGACAGTGAACTGCTGCAAATCCATTGGAGCTGATTTTATTTTAAGAGGAATACGGTATGTCAATGACTTTGAATATGAAAAGGCCATTGCGGACATGAACCGGAGCCTCGCCCAAAACGTCGAAACGATCTTCCTCACCTGTCTTCCTGAATTTACCTCAGTGGCCAGTACCCTGGTAAGGGATGTCATTAAAAATGGAGGAGACGTTTCCCAGTTTCTTCCCTATCCGGTTAAAAATTCAATTTCCCGCTGATGGCTATCTGGTTTGATAAAGAAGTGTCTCCCGCGCTGGTTAACGAGGTTTTCAGGGGTACCCTCCCGGAATTCCTCCAAATGGAATGCACTGAAGTGGGGGAGGATTTTATGAAGATGAAGATGCCGGTTACCAGCCGTACCCTTCAGCCATTGGGAATACTCCATGGAGGGGCTTCGTGCGCCCTCGCAGAGACTATTGGATCAGTCAGTTCCCACCTGGCAATCGACCGGAACCAATATTTCAGTGCAGGACTTGAAATCAATGCCAACCATATCCGGACGGTAAAGGATGGCGAAGTCACCGCTACCTGTGTACCCCTCCACCTGGGCAGAAATACCCATGTGTGGGATATCCGGATCACCGATACTGAAGACCGCCTGGTCTGTGTGTGCCGGCTCACAGTGGCCATAATTTCCCTGAAGAAGGCCCCGGGTAATGTAATCAGTAAGGAAAAAGGTAAATAATCAAGCAACGAAACCAGCCTCTATTTCAAAACCACCTTGGGCGCCCTGGCAAGGATGTCTGAAATGGCCGGAAAGGAATTGTCCAGGTAGGGGCCCAATTCAGTTGCCTGTACCCATAGGATTTGGGTGATTTGCTCTTCAGTTTGGGGCACCAGTGGTTCGTCAGCCAGGGATTGCATCTGGTACCAGTGAGATTCCTTCAGGATGTGTTTGCCAAATTCCTGGTAGGTATGGTAGGTAATCCCAATCAGCGGTCCTGATTTCAACTTTCCGAGTCCTGTTTCTTCCCTTACTTCTCTTAAGGCACATTCTTCCAGGGTCTCGCCCGGGTCAAGTTTGCCTTTGGGAAGGTCCCATTTGCCCCTCCGG
>JAJXYG010000367.1 GCA_021780705.1 Bacteroidota bacterium | reverse complement strand
GCCCAGGGTGCAAACCTCACTGACCGGAATGTTTCTTTCATTTATTGCCGAAGGCCCGGGTGCACAGTTATTTATGTTGCTGATGGGAGTGGGGTTCACCTTTTCCTCGCACACCGGTTCAAGGGCGGTACTTAAAAGAGCCGGATTCTTTCTGATTGCAGCCTACTGCCTGAATTTTCTGAAATTTATTATTCCGCTTCTCCTGGGGGGAATCCCGGCCACCGTCCTGCAGGAACTCCATTTGCAGGGCACCGGTCAGGCGTTCTTGTTTTTCCTGCTGATGGGCGACATTCTTCACTTCGCTGCCCTGGCCTATCCCATCCTGTACCTGGTGCACCGGATGAAGCACTATCCCTACTGGTCTTTATTTTTTGCACTGGCAGTGATCCTTTTTTCCTCCTGTTTCTGGAATTTGAAAACCGGGTTTTCCCTGATAGACTATCCCCTTTCATTAATTGGGGGCCACCCGCCGGATGTGTATTTCCCCTTGTTCCCCTGGTTGCTCTATCCACTGGTGGGACTTGCGCTGGGTGATTTGCTCAAGCATCATCCCACCTCCAAGGTACTCACTACGGGAGCAAAAGCGGGGTTCGTCCTGATTGTGTTGTCTTTTTTTCTTCCCGGTACCCCTATGCAGGGCAACTGGCTTCCCTTCTACCGGACCGGGATCTCCGGTTGTGCCCTCCATCTTGGTATTGTGCTTTTGTGGCTTGCCCTCTTTCACTATCTGTACCGGAAGATTCCCATCAACCCGGTTTTTCAACTGCTGGTCTTTTGTAGTGAAAATATTACCCCGATCTATTTGATCCAATGGGTGCTCATCGCCTGGATATTCCCCTTTGTAGGATACCATACCCTGGGACTCACGGCCACCCTGGTTTTTATAATGGCAAATACCCTTTTCACCCTATTACTCACCCGCTCACTAAATAAATTCTATGTCAAATAACCAAGTGTTCGACCTGATTGGTATTGGAATCGGGCCCTTTAATCTGGGACTGGCAGCCCTGTCCCAAACCATTCCTGGTCTGAAAGCCCTGTTCCTGGACCAGACAGAAGCATTTGACTGGCATCCCGGGCTCATGATTCCAGATACCCGGATGCAGGTGCCCTTTTATGCAGATCTGGTAACCCTCAGTGATCCGGGCAGTTCCTTTAGCTATATGGCCTACCTGAAAGCCAGCAAAAGGCTTTTTCGTTTTGCCATCCACGAAAATTATTTTCTGACCAGAAGTGAATACAACCGCTATTGCCGGTGGGTAGCCTCGCAATTGCCATCCCTCAGATTCAACAGTCGCTGTCACCAGGTACTTTATGACCCGGATAACAGGGAATTCACCGTGATCACTGCAGCGGAGAAATTCAAAACCCGGCACCTGGTAATTGGTACGGGAACCATCCCTTATGTGCCGCCATGCGCCTTCGGACTCCCCAGGAGCCAATGCGTACATTCAGGCTCCTACCTGCACTATAAAAAATCGATCCTCGATAACCGGTCGGTGACCCTGGTAGGTTCCGGCCAAAGTGCCGCAGAAATATTTCTGGACCTGTTGGGACACCGGGAAAAGTTCAACCAGGGGATCGGATGGTTTACCCGCTCGGAAAGATTCTTTCCGATGGAATATTCTTCTTTAAGCCTGGAAATGAGTACCCCGGATTATATCGACCATTTCTTTTCCCTGCCCAGGGACAAGAAAAAAGAGGTACTTTCCAGGCAGGACATGCTCTATAAGGGAATCAATTTTTCCCTGATCCGTGAAATTTATGATACCCTCTATGATCAGGACCTGGAAGGAAAATCTGGTCCGGTTTCTCTTCATACCAATTGTATCCTTCAAACTATCTCCAGGAAAGATCAATACCTGAAACTGGGATTTCAACATAATGAACTGGGTCAGGAATTTTCTCACGATACTCCCATGCTCATTTTGGCGACAGGATATCAAAATAGAGTACCCTGCTTCCTGGATTCAATCAAAAGCCTGATTCACTGGAACCCCACACACCAATATGAAGTATCCCGAAATTATACGATAGACCGTCATCACCGGATATTTGTACAGAATGCCGAGACCCATACCCATGGCTTTAATGCCGCTGACCTGAGTCTGGGTCCCTACCGAAATGCCGTTATCCTTAATACGATCCTGGGGTATACCCATTATGAAACCGAGCAAAATATTACCTTCCAATCCTTCGGAATTCCACCAAAGTATCAAAAGGAAGAACCAGACCTGGTTCCCGAGGGCTTTTTGTCGTCCTTTCCTGCCAATTCAAAAAACCCTATAGTCAATCCATTACCCGATTGACCACATTTTATGTCTGATTGTCGAGTTTGAAAATGATGGTGTATGAGAACTGATAAAAAATTACTTTCCTTCGAAAACGTAAGGCAGATAGACCTGGTAGATTACCTCTCTTCATTAGGACACCACCCGGTCAAAATCAGAAATGCCGACCACTGGTACCTTTCACCCTTGCGCACGGAAAGGACGGCTTCCTTCAAGGTCAACCGGAAATTGAATCAATGGTATGACCATGGCCTTGGAGAAGGAGGGGGCCTTCTTCATTTTGGGGCCCTGTTCTATCACTGCAGCCGCAAGGAATTTCTGCAAACCCTGAATTCCTATCCGGGGGTTCACCTGCTCCAACCCTGTCCTGCCTTTAAGGAGAGAAAACCCAGGGAGCCACAAATAAAAATTATCAGGGAAGAAAAATTGTCTTCCTTTTCCCTATTACACTATATCAGCGACAGAAGGATACCGGAGGAAATTGCCCAGCGCTATTGCAAACAGGTCACCTTTGAGATGCGTCGCAAACGGTACTGCGCCATTGGGTTTTGCAATAACCTGGGAGGATTTGAACTCAGAAACCGCTGGTTCAAGGGAAGCAGTGCCCCAAAAACGATCACCAGCTTTCACTACCGGTCTGCCAGGATTTCGGTCTTTGAGGGATTCTTTGATTTTCTCACCTATCAAACCATCAGCCAGGACCAGGAATTTGAACCTACCGATTTTTTGATCCTCAATTCCATTGCCTTTTTTGAAAAATCGCGTCCCCTGATGGAACGCTATCCCCGGGTGGACCTGTTTTTGGACAGGGACAAAAGCGGAAAGGCCCTGACCCAGAAAGCAGCCGGTTTAAGCGACCGGTACCGGGATCAAAGCACGCTCTATAAAGGGTATAACGATTTGAATGAATGGGTGCGGGAGATCGGGAAATGCCAGAAAAGAGGGATTTGGTACGAATTCAAATAGGGATTTGGCGCGATTCACCGGTTTATGCCACGCAAAAAATTGAGGAAATGAACCATCAAAAAGTTAATAAAACAAAAAGATTCGAAATCCGCCTGAAGGAAGCAGACCACCAGCGCCTTATTGCCCTGTATCAAAAAAGTACCTGCAGGAGCCTGGCTTCCTTCTCAAGTATGGTCGTGTTCAACCAGCCGGTTACCCTGCTTACCAGAAACGCTTCTATGGATGACCTGATGGCAGAACTGATTGCCCTGAGAAGAGAGTTTTCTGCGGCAGAAAATACTTTCCGGGACCTGGTGCAGAAACTGGATGGCCTGGACCAGGGTCCCGAAAACCTTCACTGGCTGCTTCGGATCGATTCCCACCAGACGACCTTCCTGGAAAAAATGGAAGAAATCAATTTAAAAATCGCTCAATTATCTGACTTATGGTTGCAATTGTAAAAAAAGGACTTCAAATTTCAGAAGCACTGAACTATAACGAAAAAAAGGTACACCAGGGAAAGGCGGTATTGATTCATGCCGCCAATTTTACCAAGGATACAAGCCAGCTTTCCTATCATGACAAGATAGGCATCCTTCAAAAGCGAACTTCACTAAATGAACGGTTCCAAAAAAAAGCACTTCATATTACCCTTAATTTTTCCCCCGGCACCCCGATCAGGGATGACCAGCTCAAAGCCATTGCTTCGGAGTACCTCCAACACCTGGACCTGCACCTACAACCCTGCCTGGTGTATCGTCACTTTGATGCCTCCCATCCCCACATCCATATCGTCTCCACCTCAATAAGAAGGGATGGAAGTGCCATCACTTTTCCTCTGAAGGCCTCTTATACGGATTTCTGTAATGACCTGGCAGAAAGGATGGGGCTATCCTGGAAAGGCCCGGTTACAAGCCAGTACTATGTACCCAGGCCTGAAGATGCCCAAAGGGTGAGGCGGGGAAAAAAACTATTCCTGCCCGCTGCAAACCGCATACTGGACACCGTGACCAATCGATATATCTTTACCTCCCTTGATGAACTCAACGCAGTCCTGGGTCTGTACCAATTAAAGGCGTGTCCTACCAAAAAAGCCTTTTCCGAGTATCCTTACAGGGGCCTCTTATACAGGGCCCTGAATGAAAATGGAAAGTTTGAAGGTCTGCCTTTAAAAGCAAGCCTTCTCCCGTGCAAACCTACTATCGACCATTTGGAAAGACGCTTTGAGGAGAACCAGGGACGAAAGACCCCTTACCTGGGAAGAGTTCAGACCATGGTGGATTTCACCCTGCTCAAAAATCCGGGGTCGGATCTTTCCTCCCTGAACCGGGAACTGGCCCCACGCGGGATCCAATGTGTGGTTTGTCCACCCCAAAAAAAGAAAGCAGGCAATTTGTATTTCGTGGATCACGAATCCCGGTGCGTGTTTTCTCTTTCAGATCTGAAAGCATCTTTACAGGAAAAAATCCACCGGGCCGGGTTCATAGAGGTCCCTGGTTCCAGGCTTGGTGCGAAGCTCAGTTCCGGTTCGGGTGACACTGAGGATGCCTTGAAGAAACACGGTCCTGCCCCTCCCCGCTTGGGAGTAAAGCCTCCAGATGGTCTTGATATACTTACCCGGGTGGAACCCGGTTCGGAAAATACTTCCCCGGGAAAGGAATTCAAATCCCGGAAGAAAAATAAAAACCGGCTTATTCACTGATAACCATGCATACCGGAGAAAGTGAACATGGTTTGAGGAAGATCCTGGACATGACCCGGATGATCAGTATTGTACTGCTGTGCCTGCATGACTATTTCTATTGTTACCGGGCCTTTGTCAAATGGAAGATGACAAGTGGGGTTACCAGCCGTATCCTTTCCTTTTTGGTACATACCGGCCTATTCAGGCACCCCTACCTCACCCAGGTCTCCATCCTCCTTTTTCTTTTCATTTCGCTATTGGGAGCTACCGGCAAAAAAGATGAAGATGTGAAATTTTCAAGGGGGCTGGTTGTTATGGCCACGGGATTGCTTTTGTTTGGGAGCAGCTGGGGATTGCTATCACTGGACCTGGAACCGACCACCCTTGCGGCACTATATATAACAGGTACCTCGCTGGGATATTTGCTGGTGCTGACCGGGGGCACGACCCTTTCCAGTGTGATCAGGTACCGGATTGACGAAGGCGACATCTTCAACCGGGATAATGAATCCTTCCCCCAGGAAGAAAGGCTCCTTCAAAATGAATATTCGGTGAACCTGCCCGCACGATACTTCCTGAAAGGCAGGCAGCGAAGAAGCTGGATCAATATCATCAACCCCTTCCGCTCCCTGTTGGTCCTGGGTTCTCCCGGTTCAGGGAAGTCCTACTTTGTCATACGCCATGTCATCACCCAGCACATCCGCAAAGGATTTTCCATGTTCATTTATGATTTCAAATTTGATGACCTCTCCATCATTGCCTACAATACGTTTTTAAAATACAGGTTTACCTATCCCGTCCTTCCGAAGTTTTATGTGATCAATTTTGATGATCTGTCCCTGAGCCACCGTTGCAACCCGCTTT
>JAJXYG010000178.1 GCA_021780705.1 Bacteroidota bacterium | reverse complement strand
GGTGCTTCGCCGCCAATATTCCAGCATGAAGGGCTGGGTAGATTTTATAAGGTCAAGAACCCATGACAACCTTTGGAATACCGGCTTTGACTTTGGGGATTGGCTTTTCTACCGACCTGCCGATGACAATGATGGCAGGTCCGCGGTCACCGACAAATACCTGATCGCCCAATGCTTCTATGCTCATTCCACCCAACTACTCATCAATGCTGCAGAGGTGCTCGGCAAAACCAGTGATGTGGAATCCTACACTGCCTTGCTGAAAAAAATCAAGGCCGCCTTCCTGGACGAATACGTAACACCCAATGGCAGGCTGGTATCCGGCACCCAGACTGCCTATGTCCTGGCCCTCAATTTTGACATGCTCCCGGAAAGTCTAAGGACCCAGGCCGCAAAAAGACTGGTGGAAAATATCAAAAGCTATAACTATCACCTGACTACCGGATTCCTGGGTACCCCCTATCTGTGTCATGTCCTTACCCGTTTTGGCTATGATGATATTGCCTACCGGCTATTGCTTCAAACTACCTACCCTTCCTGGCTGTATCCGGTCACGATGGGTGCTACCACGATCTGGGAAAGATGGGACGGAGAAAAGCCGGACAGTACCTTCGAAACTCCTTCCATGAACTCCTTTAACCATTATGCCTATGGGGCCATTGGCGACTGGATGTATCGAAAGATGGCAGGCCTGGATACCTATGCGGACGGCCCCGGTTACAAACACATCCGGATCAAACCTCACCTCGGTGGTGACCTGTCCTTTGCAAAGGCCAGTCTTGAAACCTATTATGGAGAGGTATCCAGTAGCTGGAAAGTCTCACGTGGCAAAGACCAGGCGGCCGGTGATTCAGTATGGATGGAGGTACAAATACCGGCCAATACCCGGGCTACTATTTATATTCCGGCAAAAAGCGCAGAAGTCGTAAGTGAAAGTGGCAAGCCGCTATCCGAAGTGGAAGGAATAAAAGTAATCGGCATGAGCCAGGGATATGTGGAATTGGAAACCGGATCGGGTACCTATCATTTTTCTGCAATCCGGTAGGCAAGGTCATCGAAATATTTTCTGACATGCATGGATGGCCAGCAGGAAGTAATCAGCCGGCAAGGGAGTACATAATTAACCCACCAGGGCGACCCTCAAATTTTTCAGCGTATGCAAATTATTCGTGGCATTTTCTTTCACTTCCTGGGAGGCGCTGCCTCCGGCAGTTTTTATGTCCCTTATAACAAAGTAAAGGGCTGGCATTGGGAAAGTTTCTGGATCGTAGGGGGGCTATTCAGCTGGCTATTTATTCCACCCCTGGCGGCATGGCTGACCGTGCCTCATTTCACCACCATCATCGCCCAGTCTTCTTTGTCCACCTTTGGATGGACTTATTTCTGGGGGGTGCTTTGGGGGATTGGAGGCCTGATGTATGGACTCGGAATGCGCTACCTGGGCATGTCCCTGGGGAACTCTGTATTACTGGGTTTCACTTCTGCCTTTGGGAGCCTGGCCCCTGCGATCTATTATAACTTTCATCCTATGAAGGGAAAAACGTCCTTTTCAGATTTGCTGGGGCATTCCTGGGGACAAATTGTCCTGGTGGGAGTAGTGATTTGCCTGGTGGGTATTTTCATTTGTGGTAAAGCGGGGGTGGCTAAAGAACGGGAATTGCCGATGGAAAAGAAGCAGGAAAGCGTACGCGAGTTCAACCTGGTCAGGGGATTGGTTGTGTGTATTGTCGCCGGAATTCTCAGTGCCTGCTTCAACTTCGGGATTGAAGCCGGTTCCCCCATGGCAGAAGTTGCCAATAATATCTGGAAAGCGGCCCATCCTCCGGTAACCGGCAATTTCCTGTATCGTAACAATGTAATCTATGTGGTCCTGTTATGGGGCGGGCTCACCACCAACCTGATCTGGACTCTGTTTTTGAATTTCCGAAACCGGTCTTTTGGTGATTATACCAATAAAAAGACTCCTCTTACCCTGAATTACCTCTTTTGCGCCATGGCGGGAACTCTGTGGTTCCTTCAATTCTTTTTCTATGGCATGGGGGAAAGTAAGTTGGGAAATGGCGCCAGTTCCTGGATACTGCATATGTCCTTCATCATTTTGGTAGCAAACCTCTGGGGCTTTTGGCTGAAGGAATGGAAGGGGGTCAGCAGAAAAACCCTGGTTACGATCCTGGTGGGTATTTTGACTCTGATTGTTTCGGTGATCCTGGTAGGGTATGGAAATTCAATAAAGGGATAAAAAATTACATTCAAATTATATGTCTAAACAAGCACCCAAATTTAACCATGTAAGCTACCTGTGGGATCCGGAGAAAGCTTCGGCTCTTCAGGGAGATGAAGTAGGCCTACTTGTGTACCGGTCTAACCTGTTGGGAGCCGACCTCAGACTCACCAATTATGGAGGGGGCAATACTTCCTGCAAATCCGTCCAGAAAGATCCGCTCACCGGAAAACAGGTCAGTGTCCTTTGGATAAAAGGGAGCGGCGGGGATCTGGGTACCATGAAAAGAAGCGGGCTGGCGGCCCTTTACCTTGAACGCCTGCGCTCCCTGGAACAGGTATATCGCGGTCTGGAATTCGAAGATGAAATGGTAGACCTATTCAATCGCTGCATTTTTGATCCCCAGTCCAGGGCCCCGTCCATTGATACTCCCCTTCACGGGTTCCTTCCTTTTACCCATATTGACCATCTGCATCCCGATGCAGCCATCGCAATTGCCGCCTCCAGGGAGGGAAAACAAATCACCCGTGAGCTGTTTGGAAATGAGATCGCCTGGGTGGAATGGCAGAGACCGGGATTTGACCTGGGCCTGAAACTAAGGCAGTGTCTGAACGAAAATCCCGGAGCCAGGGGAATTATGTTAGCCTCTCATGGCCTGTTTACCTGGGGAGACACCTCTTATGAAAGTTATCTCAACACCCTGGAGGTGGTAGAAAAATGTGCCTCCTTCCTTCAGGGACAATATGGGAAAAAGGGGCCGGTTTTCGGGGGACCAAAAGTCGTCTCCCTGCCCGGGGAGGAAAGGCGGCGAAAAGCGGCCAGTCTCGCTCCGTTCCTGCGTGGCTTCTGCAGTACCCATAACCCGATGATTGGACATTTTTCCGATGAGGATCCGGTCATGGAATTTGTCAACTCAAAGGACCTGGAGCGGCTTGCCCCTATGGGTACCAGTTGCCCGGACCACTTTCTAAGGACCAAGATTTCCCCGATGATCCTACCTATGGCTCCAGATGAAGATCTGGAGGATTTTAAGGAGATCAAGGCCAGAATAGAACCCCATTTTGAAAGGTACCGCCAGTATTACACCGATTATTATAACCAGTGCAAGCACCCGGACAGCCCTTCCATGCGGGACCCCAATCCGGTAGTAATCCTCTACCCCGGGGTGGGGATGTTCACCTTTGCCAAAGACAAACAAACAGCCAGGGTAGCCTCAGAATTTTATATCAATGCCATCAACGTCATGAAGGGGGCTGAAGCCATTTCGGAATATGTCGCCCTTTCCAGACAGGAGGCGTTCAATATTGAATACTGGCTCCTTGAAGAAGCAAAACTTAAAAGAATGCCCCAACCCAAACCGCTCAGTGGCAGGATCGCCTTCATTACCGGCAGTGCGGGGGGAATTGGAAAGGCCATTGCCAAAAAATTTGCCTCAGAAGGCGCCTGCATAGTACTTAATGATCTGAGCGAAACCAGACTACAAACTACCCTTGAGGAGTTCACTTCTCTTTTTTCCAAAGACCAGGTTACTTCAATCCCCCTGGATGTGACCCGAAAGGACCAGATTGAGAATGCCTATGCACAAGCGGCCCTATGTTATGGCGGTATAGACATAATAGTAAACAATGCCGGGATCAGCATATCCAAACCTATTGAAGACCACACTGAGCAGGACTGGGACGCGCTATATGACATTCTGGTGAAGGGACAGTTCCTGGTGTCACAATGCGGGATTGGGATTCTTAGAAAACAGGGAACCGGGGGAGACATTTTAAACATTGTGTCGAAAAATTCCCTGGCAGCGGGCCCCAATAATGCAGGTTATGGTTCCGCCAAAGCGGCCCAGGCCCATTTAAGCCGGCTGATGGCAGCAGAACTGGGTGGGGAAAAAATCAGGGTCAATTCCGTTAACCCGGATGCCGTAATCGCAGATTCTCATATTTGGGCGGGAAAGTGGGCAGAGGGAAGGGCCCGGGCTTATGGGATTACAGTGGAGGAATTACCTGCATTTTATGCAAAGAGGACCCTGCTGAATGAAACCATACTGCCGGAGGATATTGCCAATGCGTGCTTTGTATTTGTAAGCGGATTACTTAATAAATCCACCGGCAATACCCTGAATGTCGATGGTGGGGTGGCCATGGCTTTTGTTCGATAAACTGAGGTCCTTTAATCAAGGCAAGGATTGTCATAATGGGAAGGATATCAGACCTAATCCGGAAATATTATGGATGAAGATAATTCTCAAAATTTGGGACCTGCGCCAGGTTTTTCAAATGCTCCCATATCTCCCAGAAGGATGGCTGCCAAAATGCAACTGCTGAAAGGGATGGAAGCTGAATACAAGAGAAGGCACGATGCCATCTGGCCAGAACTGAAAGCATTGCTTCTTGAAAAGGGAATCACGGAATACGGAATTTACCTGGACGAAGAAAGCGGCAGCCTCTTTGCCGTAATGCAAGTGGAAGACCCGGCTTTGCTTGAAAATCTTCCCTCCGACCCGATCATGAAACGATGGTGGACCTACATGAAGGATATTATGGTGACCCGACAGGACGATTCCCCGGTCACGATTCCATTAAAAGAAGTATTCTATTTACCGTAAATTCAGGCAAAAAAACCTGAAAAAATATTTGAGATGACAATAGACCCGAAGGTAATCCCGCGACACAATGCAGTACATTATGACCAACACCAAAAAGATTTGGAATCCTTTACCGCCCGATTCCCGGATCATAAAGACGTCATTGAAAAAATCAGGAAGTTCCAGATCGCCATTCCGAGTTGGGCCTTGGGAACCGGCGGCACCCGGTTTGGGAGGTTTCCCGGTGGTGGGGAACCCCGAAACCTGGAGGAGAAACTGGAGGATATAGGGCTCCTGCATAGCCTGAACCGAGGCAGCGGAGCAGTTTCCCTGCACATCCCCTGGGATATCCCCAGCGATACCCTCTCCATCAAGAGACTGGCAAAACAAGATGGCCTCAGGTTTGACGCCATGAATTCCAATACTTTCCAGGATCAACCGGGACAAAAATTGAGTTATAAATTTGGGTCATTACAGCATGTAGACAAGGCCGTTCGCCAGCAGGCAATCCGGCACAACCTGGAAGTCATAAAGTATGGCAAGAAACTGGGCTCCAAAGCCCTTACCGTATGGCTCAGTGATGGGTCCAGTTTTCCGGGGCAACTCAATTTCCGGGAAGCCTGGCAACGTACCTTTGAAAGTTTACAGGAGATTTATTCCCATCTGCCTTCAGACTGGAAGATCTATGTGGAATACAAAGCCTATGAACCCAATTTCTATTCGATGACTGTAGGCGACTGGGGACAGTCCTACCTGTTTAGTTCAAAACTGGGTCCAAAGGCCTATACCCTGGTAGATCTGGGCCATCATTTACCCAATACCAATATTGAACAGATTGTTGCAAGACTGCTGCATTTTAATGTACTTGGCGGTTTTCATTTTAACGGCAGTATGTATGGCGATGATGATTTAAGTACAGGCAGCATTAAACCCTTTCAGCTATTTTTAATTTTTAATGAATTGGTTGATGCAGCACAGGATGAACAACTAACCG
>JAJXYG010000126.1 GCA_021780705.1 Bacteroidota bacterium | reverse complement strand
CCTGGATGCCCCCTGGGGCGCGGTTACTCCAACCGTTCCGTTAGGAGAACACCTGACCGCTTTCGGAGCCTACGGCACCCCGATAATCACCTGCCTGACAGGTGGCGATGAGCTGCTCGACACACCGGTTCTCCTGGGAAAAAAACTGGCCAAGCTGGCACTCGACCGGATGCTGGCAATTTCCTGATCCGGCCAATTTTCACTTATAAAGTTGGCATTTTTACCACTCAATAAAAAATGAATTTTTTCTTATGTCAATCTTTTCCCGACCTGATGCAGGGCATTTTCTTGAGTAAGGAATTGGACCTCAGCCTTGCAAAGGGCCGGGTTTTTGCAATCCGGGCAATTTTTTGAACTTTGAGTAGGCAAAGCGTCTGGAGTATTACCTTACGGGAAAAATTGGAAGGATAGGATAGGGCGGACCTGATAATTTAATTTTTTTAATATGATTTTGTGCAAGAGAGGATGACCGGGGCGGAAGAGGACTTTCGAACCTTTATCAAAAAATCGCACACTCACACTGATTAATATATTATGCAAACTCCCACATTCGTCTATTTTAGAAAATGGGTGCGCGTGTCGCTCCTCAGTCTCATGCTGGTAGCCTTTCTGGGGATGGTGATGCGTTACAAAATCGCCTATTCTCTTCCAATTGTGGACCAGAACAATTTCCTGGAGGCGCATTCCCATTTTGCCTTTGCAGGTTGGGTCACCCAGATCCTGATGACCCTGATGTGGTATTTTCTCCATCAATTTCTGCCGGAGGAATCCCTTAAGAAGTACCGTTGGATACTCTGGGGTAACCTGATCGCCGCTTATGGGATGCTGTTCAGTTTTGCATTTGGCGGGTACGGGCTTTTCTCCCTGACATTCTCCTTTCTCTCCATCCTGGTATCATGGGTTTTTACAGTGCTATTCTGGGCTGACCTGAACCGGATCCCTGAAAGAACAATCGGCAAATCCTGGTTTAGGGCAGCGTTGATATTCAATTTCATTTCAGCCTTCGGTGCCTTTTATATTGCCTACCTGGTCGAAGCACAGGTACAGGACCCGGATTCCTACCTGGCCGCCACTTACTTTTATCTCCATTTCCAATATAATGGCTGGTTCTTTTTTGCCTGCATGGGACTATTCGGCAGCCTGCTACAGCAGAAGGGTTGGGATTTCCAGATGCTAAAGAAGGTATTCTGGCTGTTTGCCATCTCCTGCGTGCCGGCATATTTTTTGTCTGCCCTCTGGCTACCCATGCCAGGATATATTTATATCCTGGTTATCCTGGCAGCTGCCGGCCAATTCCTGGGTTGGGCTTGGCTTCTGGGATCCGGGATTAGCAGAAGATCCATGCTTGCCCCATTTATTTCTGCCCAGGTGAAGTGGCTATTTTCCCTGGCTGCCGTAGCACTTTCGATCAAATTATTATTGCAGCTGTGTTCTGTCATTCCCCCGCTCAGCAAGCTGGCCTTTGGATTTCGGCCAGTTGTCATCGGGTACCTGCACTTGATGTTCCTGGGGGTCATCACCCTTTTTCTACTGGGGTATTCACGACTGAACCGGTTTATCACCACAAGTTCCCTGGGTAATGCCGGGGTAGTCGTTTTTGTGATAGGGGTGTTGCTCAATGAACTGTTTCTGATGATTCAGGGTTTGTCTTATATGAATTACACCAACCTGCCTTATGGCAATGCCTCCCTGTTTGGAGTGGGCGCCTTATTGTTCCTTGGTATGGTACTGCTGGTGTCAGGGCTTACCCGGGAAAACCCCGAAGCAGCCCCTTAATCCATATCGTTTTTAATCTGAGGTGCAGAGACGGAGCCATGCATGTATCCTATGTGGTTAGGTGAGGACCTTCCATGCTGTTAAGGTATTATGGCCTTTCAAATCGCCCTGATTTGTTCCTGACCTTGATTTTGAACATAACAGGTTTGATCCGGTTGGTGTCATCCACCTCGGAAGAAACCCCATGTTCATGTGGGTGAATCGTGGAACTGGTCAGCAGTGGCCAGAGGTGATTGAACAGATAATCCCGGGCTTTTTCAGATTCCTTCCCTTTCAGTTCCCTAAAAGTTCCGTTAATGATGACGCTTTGCCAGTTTGCCATATTACTCATCGAATCCACCTCAAAGCATACGTTGGGATTGGCACGCATGATCTCCAGTTTCTTGCCTTCAATAGTTTGGCTGATGATGTCGGTACCATCATAGATATAAGTAAGCGGTACGATATAAGGGGTTTTTCCATCGGTGCAGGCAAGCCTTCCTACGGTTTGGCTGAGCAGGAAATGATCCATCTGCATTTCATTTAAGGTCCCAAGCATAATAATGAGTTTTGTACTTATTGATTTTCTTTGATAAAGATAGGCCCGGCTTCTTCTATTTAGTATGACTCATGACATAAGGGTATATGACATAGGTCAATAGCCTTCAGGCATGGGCGCTCTAAAAACCCGGTATCCTGGAAAGAATGGAATTTCAGACTCCAGGACCATTCCGGATAAAGGGGTTTCAGGAGGAGTATTTCTTTGTAAATTTGATATAGAACCTGAAGCAGGCTCTATAATGGTGTCCGAATTTCAGTGGAAAACCGGGCCAAAACGGCTCTGTGACAAAAGTCATATTTAATGATTAAAAAGAGGGGCATTTTTGCATTCTACAAACGCCTGAGGCGGATGTGGAGGTAGGGGTATTTTCAGATTTTTTATTCAAAAGCTGTAGTAATTTGATTGAGAGAGGCAGTGAGGAACTTTCAGGAAGTTTCCGTGCCAGTGGAATAGGCCAGCTTAATGGCGTTTTTCTTAGGGAATTTAATAATCATAAAATTTATCAAAATCAAAAAATAGATTACTATGAAAGTAGAGCAAATTTATACGGGATGCCTTGCACAGGGTGCCTATTATGTGGAGAGTGAAGGGGAGGCTGTGATCATTGATCCATTGCGGGAAGTGGACCCTTATATTGAGCGGGCAAAGAAAAATGAGGCAAAGATCAAGTATGTCTTTGAAACTCATTTTCATGCGGATTTTGTATCAGGTCACCTCGACCTGCAAAAGAAAACCGGGGCCACCATTGTGTATGGTCCTACCGCCAATCCGGAATTTAAAGCCCATGTTGCAAAGGATGGAGAGATATTCAAGGTAGGGCGGGTATCTTTTAAAGTACTGCATACCCCGGGCCATACCATGGAATCTACCTGTTTTCTCCTCATGGATGAGACCGGCAATGAAGTTGGATTGTTTTCAGGGGATACCCTGTTTATCGGGGATGTGGGTCGACCTGACCTGGCTCAGAAGGCAGCGCATATGACCCAGGAAGAACTGGCAGCCACCCTCTTTGATTCCTTACGAAATAAGATTATGCCGCTGGCAGATGATATTATTGTGTATCCCGCTCATGGAGCAGGCAGCGCCTGTGGGAAAAACATGAGCAAGGAGACTACCGATACCCTGGGCCATCAGAAGCAGGTGAATTATGCCCTTCGCGCCAATATGACCCGCGAAGAATTTGTGAAGGAAGTGACCACCGGACTGGTTACCCCTCCGGCCTATTTTCCGCTCAATGTCATGCTCAACAAGCAGGGATATGAAAGTATTGATGAAGTCATGAACCGTGGCAATATTGCGCTGAGCCCTGATGCATTTGAAGTGGCTGCCAATGAAACCGGCGCCCTGATACTCGATACGCGGAATGCAGCCACCTTTGAAAAAGGCTTTATTCCAAATTCCATCAATATTGGAATCGATGGCAGCTTTGCCCCATGGGTGGGTGCCATGATACCTGATATCCGGCAGAAGATCCTGATTGTAGATGAGCCAGGAAGGGAGGAAGAAGTGATCACCCGACTGGCCAGGGTGGGATATGATTATACCATTGGGTATTTGAAAGGTGGATTTGAAGCCTGGAAAAAGGCAGGAAAAGAAGTCGATGCCATCCCCTTTGTAACTGCAAATGCTTTTGCGGAAAAAATGCGCAATGGCAGTGAGGTCAATATCCTGGATATAAGAAAGGAAAGTGAGTTTAACAGTGAGCATATCGTGGGTGCTGAAAATGCGCCGCTGGATTTTATCAATGACAGCATGCTGAAGGTAGACAAGAACAAGACCTACTATGTCCATTGTGAAGGAGGATATCGCTCCATGATTTTTCTTTCCACACTTAAAGCCAGGGGATACAATAATCTCATAGATGTGGACGGCGGACTAAAGGCAATCAAGGAGACCGGCAAGGTAAAGCTTACCGATTATGTATGTCCTACTACACTCCTGTGATCCTGCGTATTAAAGAGCAATTAATTTTTATTCAATACACTTTTAACAACAAAAAAGAAAAATGACACTAAGAGAAATCGTCAAGAACCCGAGAACCAAATTCATTGATGTGCGAACAGAACAGGAATTTGCGATGGCACATTTGAATGGTGCCATCAATATCCCTCTGCACACCATTCCTTCCAAGGTGGAAGAGATCAAGCGCCTTGATGCGGAATCCATCGTATTTTATTGCCTCAGCGGTAACCGAAGCGGACAGGCCGTAAGCTTTCTCAAACAAAATGGGATGCAGAATATATATAATGGCGGCAGCATCGATGAAATCAATTATCTCCTCAATTAAAAATCTCTAAATCGCATGAATTTCTTTAAAAAATTATTTGGATCCGCACCCTCTGTTAATTTCAAGGAACTCACCCAAAAAGGTGCAGTGATAATAGACGTGAGGACCCCCGGTGAATTTGGAAGCGGGCATATTAAATCTTCCGTGAACATCCCGTTGAATAACATCGGGAACCAAATCAATAAGATCAAGAAATACAATAAACCCATCATCACTGTTTGCCAGAGCGGCAGCAGAAGCAGGATGGCCACCGGAATCCTGAAAAGGGCCGGGGTGGAAGCCTATAACGGAGGTGCCTGGAGTATGTTTTCAAGGAAAATTTCGTAAACCATGTGGAAACAAACCTTACTTCATAACTGGAATTTCATGCGGATAATCAGGTTGGCCATTGGAGTATGGGCCCTGGTATCTGCCATACAGACCCGCGAACCCCTGGTGGGGTTCATGGGTCTGGTACTCATGGGAATGGCTCTTCTGAACCAGGGTTGCTGCGGGGCATCGGGATGTAACACCTATACGGAAAGAAAACCTGAAGGGACCGAAGAACCCGAAGAGGCCCAATACGAAGAAGTGAAATAGCAGAAACAGACGGATTTTCAAAGGGTAAATTTTTGTCCCGGTTCAGGATGCCTTTATGGGAGGTGGATCAGCCGCCTTTTCGGGCTGGTTCGATTACTTCCTGTCCGGGGAATAGTTTATATATTTCATACGGGCAAGTGTTTTTCCGACTGAGGCTCATGAGGGAGAAAGATCATATGCCAATTATATCTGGTCGTTGCTAACCTGCCGGAAATCATATTCTTCCCTGTGTTTTTGCCAATCAAACTCATAATGCTGCGTGATATATATCACCGATAATGGTGAAGGGTGGTGGTACCTTTAGTGTACAAAAGATTTATCAATCATGACACACCATCAAATTATCATCGCAGGAGGGGGCAATGCGGGAATATCAGTGGCTGCCCGCTTGTTGCATCGGAATCCTAATCTGGATATAGCAATTATAGAACCCTCAGAAAAGCATTATTACCAGCCTGCATGGACCCTGGTAGGTGCCGGGACCTTTAACCTGTCTTCCACCATCAGGGAAGAAGCCTCTGTCATTCCGCCGAAGGCAAAATGGATCAAAGAGGCCGTGGACACCTTTCAGCCTGAGCAAAATACGGTCACTACTACTAGTGGCAACGTATACTCTTATGATTATATGATTGTGGCTCCCGGAATTCAGTTGAACTGGGATGCAGTAAAGGGTTTGCCTGAAACCATCGGGAAAAATGGAGTGACCAGTAATTA
>JAJXYG010000338.1 GCA_021780705.1 Bacteroidota bacterium | reverse complement strand
AATGAAGTATATCGCCCCATCGGAATCGGTGACCGCTTTCCCGGGTTTGTCAAGAAGATTACCCCGGGCAAAAGCGGGGAGCCGGCAAAAATTGACGTAGTGTTGGGAAAATCCGGATATCAGCGGGTGGAAGATGAAGCGGGTAAAATCCTTCGCCTGCTAAAGGAGCATGGAGGAAGTCTTCCCTACGGAGATCATTCCCTGCCTGAAGATATTTATGCTTTTTTTGGAATGAGCAAAAAGACGTTCAAGATGTCCATCGGCCGGTTGTTCCGTGATAGAAAAATCGTTTTTACTAGGGAAGGTATTTCGCTCGCTTCCTGAAAAAGGAGGCACTGAATTACATCGATTGACACTGTTCACCTTAAAGTACCTGGAACATGGAATATATACGTATCGCCCGGCCAGAAGATGCGCCAGCTGTATTAGATATCTACGGCCCTTTCGTAAGCGGGTCAGCCATCACTTTTGAAACAGAGATTCCTTCCGCAGAGGTGATGTCACAAAGGATTGGTCATTACCTGGAAAAATGGCCCTGGCTGATTTATGAAAGCCAGGGGGCGGTCGCAGGCTATGCCTATGCGACCCATCACCGGGAACGGGCCGCTTACCAGTGGTGTGTGGAAAGCTCTGTCTATGTAGACCCAGGATTTCATGGTAAGGGAATCGCTGCCCGACTCTACCAGTCCCTCTTTTCAATCCTGCAATTCCAGGGGATTGTCCATGTGTATGCAGGAATTACCCTCCCGAACGAAAAAAGCGTGCAATTCCACCGCAAGCAGGGATTTGACTGGATAGGGGATTATAAGAATATAGGCTATAAATTACACCAATGGCATACGGTAAGCTGGTGGCAGTTGTCACTAAATCCCTGTCTCAATCCCCCGTCCCAGCCGGTAGCTTTTCCAGCAATCCCTCCTTCTGTAATCCGGTCCATGATCCCCGAAACCCTAAGCACATAGCACCATATGGGGGCAGGTTGCCTTTACAAATTGAATTTTCCCATGACCCGGCAAGATCCTTCACACCCCAACTTTTATTGGGTAGCATTTTCTTTTTGCAACAAATAAATTTGAAAAAGATATAAATAATTATTATATTTAATTTACTCGCACAATTTTCTCCTGATACACCCCAGTGTACCCAGTGAAGACTTTCCCGGGATAAATACACCTGACACGCATGAGGTTGAGCCAAAGATGCGTAAGCCTGAAATTACTGCGTTTGTAAAAGAGCACCTGCTTTTATGGGGGGCCCCCTACTTTTTTATTCATCATTCAAAAACATTTCACATGAAAGAAATTTCTTGTTCAAGGGATTGTGCATCCTCCTTTTGAATTTTTCGCTTACGTTCAGCTCCTCCAATTCCCTGGCGGCCTAGGGAATCACTTCATACCAGTACAGGCACGTACCACCTGATAAGATTGCTGAATTCATAAAAAGGGAAACCACCTACTGGAGTAAGGTAGCCAGGAAGACCATCGATGAAGGTAAAATGAGTTTTTGGGCTCTGCTGGAAAAGGTGGGCGGGGTGGATATGGATCATTCTTCCAATGTCCTTTTTTTGTCAATACTTTTCCTGATATCGACGCAGACCTCAGCAAGGTCTTTGATCCTAGTGGAATGTTCCCGGGGGGCCCTGCAGGCGACATGGATACCTATTCCATGAGTACGGTCACCTCCCAGATATTTACCAGAAGCGTAGGTGGGGAGCAGGCTTCCAATGCCAATCCTGATAATGACTTCAAGTATGTGGTTATGAATTACCATAATTCCTCGGACCCCAATACGTTCATAAAGGAGGAAAATAACAACTGGGCCACTTTTATCAAGGATGCCATGGACAAGGGTTTCTCAGGACAGAAGGGATGGGGCAATTCAATTGTGCTTGCCCCCACAGAGGGCCCCATGAAATTTATTTGCCTGTCTATCGACCTTTTTCCCAATCTTAATTCTGCATTGAGCCAGGAGTGGAAACCTGAAACCAAATTTCCTACCTCAGGGCTGGATTCCTTACAGAAATTGTCCGTGACTCCACCGGCCAGGTTTGTATACCGGGTGGTGATGGTAGAATCCAAGCACTAATTCAATCGGGATGGCGGTCAATTTAGGTGTGGTGTCGTCCCGGGCGTCTCACCTTTTATTTTTAAGGCTCCTTATCTTATTTCATCATTCTGGCATCGATAACCCCGCTAAATGCCCGGTTCAGTTGTTGATTTCCGGCCAAAACCGAAGGGTCTGTCCGCAAAGGCTGCTGGCTTGCCGGGGTGAAGGTGCCGGTAGTGATATATTTGATGGCTTCTGCCAGGCAGGATTCGGTGACGTCGCCCCAATTTTTATCCAGCCCGTCTGCGGCGATGGCATCCGGGGTAAATCCGCTGAAGTACGATCCATTTCCCTGGCTGTTGGTTGAGCGGAATGAAACCGGGAACACATACCATTTCCCGTCAGAAATGGGGAAGAATCCCACCGGCTTCCCATCGGTATTTCCCGGGCCGATGAGTTTTTCTGTCAGATAGGGTTTCAGGTTATTGATCAGCAATTCCCCGGCTGAAGCCGTAAACTGGGAGACGATAAAGACGATATGATTGGGGTTGATCGGACCCGTTTTGGAGAAATAAAGCGAGGAGTTGAGTGCCTGATTCTTGTCGTTGAAGGTTTCCTTCATCATGAGGCCCCCGCTGGCCGAATTGGGGGCCAGGTAGTCGGCCAGGTCCCTCTGTGCAGTGACATAGCCTCCTCCGTTGTACCTCAGGTCCACAATGATGTCGGTGACATTTTGAGTATTGAAGTGGTTGATGGCCTGCTTATAGGCTGCCGCCATCTCGGTGGTGTCTCCCAGGAAGGAATTGACCACCAAATACCCAATAGTCTTGGAGTTGACGGTATACACCGTATCCATATATACCGGGGGCTCAGGATAGGTAGCAGCCGTGAGGCTGATGTCTACCGAGGATCCGTCCGGTTTGAGGAAGGTGAAGGTGGAGGCCGTGCTATAATAGACGCTGTTGATAATGAAGGTGGCATTGGAAGTCGTGATGTTGGTATTGCCATTGATCTTGGTGATCTGCCATCCCCGCTGGATTCCGGCGAGTCCTGCCGGGGAGGCCGGAAAGACCAGTTTGACCCTGAGGTCTCCCTGCTGGCGGAAAAATACATTAAGTCCAAAATCTCCTGTGATCGTAGCATTGGTCGTGGTACCGATACCCCCACTCAGTTGGTTCCAGTCGGTCTGGAGTACCCCGAAGCTCCAGCGGTCCACGGGGGTGGCACCAAAGCCGGGTTCAAGGCTATAGTTTCGAAGGCCTATCATGAGAGCATTGGGGTCACTGTAACTTTGGGGTGAAAAGGTACTGGGAATCTGGTTATACCAGAGGTAATATTGCTGGGCATCAATCAGGGCAGAATCCAGAGCCAGGGAGGCCCGGGCGGTAGAATCCAAAGGGGGGGTAGAGGTCTGGGCCGGACTGGTCTTCTTACACGAAGTCATCAATTGCATGCTCAGGAGGGAAAGCAGGATCCAGATCAGATTGTTTTTTTTCATAGTGTGCTATTGCCCTTCAAAATAAACAAAGTTCTTTCGATTTTTATACACCTGGCAGGATTCCTGGCAGGATTTAACAACCTTTGGAGGAGATTTTTCCTGTTTTTCTGGTAATTCTCCCTGGGTAGTATCCGGATTTCAATCAACTGGAAACCAAAATACCATGAAATCAAAAATCAGTGCGGGGCTCCTTCTGTACCGAAAAACTTCGATGAAACCGGAGGTCCTGCTGGTACACCTGGGAGGTCCTTTCTGGGCCAAAAAGGATTTGGGAGCCTGGTCCATTCCCAAGGGGGAACTGGAGGAAGGGGAGGAGCCACTGGCGGGAGCGAAAAGGGAGTTTCGGGAGGAGACCGGAATTTCGGTCTCCGGAAGTTTTATTCCACTTTCCCCGGTAAAGCTGAAAAGCGGGAAAAAAATTATAGCCTTTGCACTGGAACATAATCTTGACCTCAGTATTATCCGCAGCAACGATTTTGAAATGGAGTGGCCTCCACATTCCGGAAAAACCCAGAAATTTCCGGAAATAGACCGGGCAGGCTGGTTTACACTCAAGGAGGCTGGTTTGAAAATCCACCCGGGGCAACTATCCCTGCTGCAGGAGTGGGCGGAGCGGCATCTGGCCGGTTAATTAAATTGCAGTTTGGGGAGCCTGAAATTCTGGCCGTCGTAGAGAAATAATTCATCGATCGTGAAGGTCCAGAATTTATACAGCGGGGAGCGGCTTAAAATTTCCATCACCTCTTCCTTGGATCCGGCATTGATGACGATCCAGGAACGCCTGCTTTCGAGGCTGACGGCATAGCTTTCAATCACATTGGTATTGATCAGCATATTGATCAGGGTCCGGTGCTCCGGAATATATTTCATAAAATCTTCCGGGTAATTGAATTCAATATTTGCCTGGTATACTTTCATCCGCTATTAAATTGTCCAGTCTACGATGGTATTGGCCCAATCCTCCCTGAAGGGAGCCGTGATTTTGATATAATTGTCAGTGAAGCCTTCCATCATCGGGGATTTGCTTTTTCCTTCAAAAAGTACCTTTCGCATCGTTCCCTCCTGGGAAGTAGCAAACGCTGCTGCCTTTCGGTAGGATAAGTTACGCAAAATCTTTGTTCTTTCATTGCGCACTTCTACCGGCACCACCGGCTGAATTTCCAGGGCCTGGGTCTGGGCCCTTTCCGAATAAGTGAACACATGGAAGTAGGATACATCCAGGTCGGAAAGAAAGTCACAGGTTTCCCTGAAATCTGCCTCTGTTTCCCCGGGAAATCCGGTAATGACATCCACCCCGATCCCCGCATCGGGGATCTCTTTTTTGATCCGGGCTACCTTTTCGGCGTATAATTCCCGCTGGTACCTCCTTCTCATCAGCCTCAGGATCCGGTTACTGCCACTTTGCAGGGGGATATGAAAATGGGGCATAATCTTATTACTTCCGGCCACCAGGTCAATGATCTCACCGGTGAGCAGGTTCGGTTCAATGGAGGAAATCCGGTAGCGGGGTACCCCCTCCAAATCTTCGATGGCGTCAAGCAGGCTGTAGAAATTCTTAGGAGTCCGGAGCCCTGCCTCATTTTTGCCGTAATCGCCGAGGTTGATACCCGTGAGCACAATCTCTTTGACCCCTGCTGCAGCAATCTTCTCAATATCCGCCAGCACATTTTGGACGGGATGGCGTCTGCTTTTGCCGCGGGCCAGCGGGATGGTGCAAAACGAGCAGTTATAATCACATCCGTCCTGGACTTTCAGAAAGGTTCGGGTGCGGGAGTGAAGGGAAAAGGACCCGTGAAATCCCTCAATATCCCCGATATCACAACTGCATATTTTGGAGGGAGATCCCTTGGTCAATTCTTTCAGATGGTGGGTGATATTGAACTTCTCGGCCGCCCCCAGCACGAGGTCCACTCCGTCGATGGCCGCAATTTCATCAGGTTTGAGTTGGGCATAGCAACCGGTGACTACCACCAGGGCTTCGGGGGCCCTGCGCTGGATTCTGCGGATCAGCTGGCGGCATTCCCGGTCTGCGTTTTCAGTGACCGAACAGGTATTGATGACGTAAACGTCCGCCTTTTCAGTAAAATCCCTGCTCACAAAACCCTCCTTTTCCATCAACCTTTCTATGGAAGAGGTTTCAGAATAGTTGAGTTTGCAACCCAGGGTATGAAGGGCAACTGACTTGGTAGTGGTCATAGAGGTGCAAAAATAGAAAATAAAGCCGGATTGCCCCTGCAGCGCCTCCTTTCAGGGGTTGGGAACCCCTGGGGTCAGCTGGAAATCACTCCTGCCAAAGAAGGGCCGTGGCAAGGGAAAAATGTAGTAACTTTCTCGATCAGGGTACGCTGAAAACCCAGCCGGATATGAAAA
>JAJXYG010000288.1 GCA_021780705.1 Bacteroidota bacterium | reverse complement strand
TTCGGCGCTGGCTACTTCACGTTCCATCAGCAGTCCGAACATTTTCTTATCCCCCGGAAAGTACCGGGCAATGACTGCGGTGGAGGCATGGGCGCGATGGGCGGTACCGAAGGCGTCATTGACATAAATATCCCCCAGTTTGGCCAGCTTTTCTGCGAAACCGGGATCCCCCTTCTCCTCTTCTTTATAGAACCTCAGGTTCTCGAGCAACAGGATCTGACCGGGTTTGAGTTGGGCGGCCATTTCGGTTGCTTCTTTTCCGATACAATCCGGAGCAAACAACACAGGAGACACCCCTGAAAGTTCCTCGAGGTGTTTGAGCAGGTGTGAAAGGGAATATTTTGGGTTGGGGCCATCCTTCGGGCGTCCCAGGTGGGACATCAAGATCACGCTACCCTGGTCAGCCAGTATCTTTTTTATCGTAGGGATAGCAGCCCTCATGCGGGTATCATCGGTGATATGGAACTGTTCATCCAGGGGTACGTTAAAATCCACCCGGATCAGCGCTTTTTCGTTTTTAAAATTATGATCTGAAAATTTTGACATACCTGAATAGACTTTTTTTAGTGATTTAAATTCTGAAAATACTTGTGGAGGAATACAAGCTTTGGAAAATGATTAATGGATTTCAAATGTATAGAAAAAGTTTGATCTAATAAGTTTTGGAGATGCCTGGCTGGCGGGTGGCACTTTTGGATATGCAGTTCAAACCCGGGGGGTGCGCCGGGATACCCGCAAAAAAAAGTTTTGTCAAATTAATAAAAACCCTGTTATATTTGTCAGGACTCAACTCAAATGGATAACTTGATCTCCATAAGGCACTTTAATACCATGGCCATTTCTATGGGTTTTTGCGGTTGTTGTATGCCGTGAGGCATATCTTTTCATTATATCTACCAGAAGGTTTACTTCTTTTCCCGGGAAAAATTTTTTTCATTCATAAAAACCAATTTCATGAGCGCAACACATTTTGAAACCTTGCAGTTGCATGCAGGTCAGAAGATCGACCCCACGACCCTGAGCCGGGCCGTGCCCATTTACCAAACTACCTCCTATGGCTTTCAAAGTACGGAGCATGCGGCCAATCTTTTCGGCCTTAAGGAGTTCGGCAATATCTATACCCGCATTATGAACCCGACCACCGATGTGTTTGAACAGCGCATGGCGGCCCTTGAGGGCGGGGTGGCGGCGCTGGCTACCGCTTCAGGCCAGGCGGCACAATTTCTGGCACTGAATAATATTATGCAGGCAGGAGACAACTTTGTCACCACTACCTTCCTGTATGGAGGCACGTTCAACCAGTTCAAGGTAGCCTTCAAGCGCCTGGGCATTGAAGCCCGGTTTGCAGACGGGGACAAGGTGGACAGTTTTGAAAAGTTGATAGATAAAAATACCAAAGCCATTTACCTGGAAACCATAGGTAATCCCAGGCTCAATATTCCCGATTTTGAAAAATTTGCCAAACTCGCCGAAAAATATGACCTCCCGCTGGTGGTGGACAATACTTTTGGTACCGGCGGATATCTTTTTCGTCCCCTGGAGCATGGTGCCCATATCGTGACCGAGTCTGCCACCAAGTGGATTGGGGGGCACGGGACTTCTATTGGCGGGGTGATTATTGACGGCGGCAATTACAACTGGGGAAATGGAAAATTCCCGCAATTCACTGAGCCTTCCGAGGGGTATCACGGAATGAAGTTCTGGGAGGTGTTTGGCCAGGGCAATCCCCTGGGGCTGCCCAATATCGCCTTTGCCATCCGCGCCAGGGTCGAGGGGCTTCGTGATTTTGGGCCCGCGCTCAGTCCCTTCAATTCCTTTTTGTTGCTGCAGGGTCTTGAAACCCTTTCCCTCAGGGTACAGCGCCATGTGGACAATGCCCTTGCGCTGGCCCAGTGGCTGGAGCAGCATCCCATGGTCGAATTTGTGGAATACCCCGGCCTGAAGAGCAGCCCTTACCATGAACTGGCCTCCAGATACCTGAAGCACGGGTTTGGGGGAATACTCAATTTCGGGGTGAAGGGAGGAAAGGAAAAGGCACGGAAGTTTATTGATTCCCTGGAATTGATTTCGCACCTGGCCAATGTGGGGGATGCCAAGACCCTGGCCATCCACCCCGCTTCCACCACCCATGAGCAGCTCGATGAGGCGGCCCAGAAAGCGGCCGGGGTAGCTCCGAACCAGGTAAGGATCAGTGTGGGGATTGAGCATATAGCTGATATTCAGGCAGATATAGAGCGGGCATTCCAAAAGTTATGAGCAGATAAAACCGCCTCATAAATTGTAAAAACTTTGGGAGAGGTACACTGGGCAGGCTATTGTTTTACTGGCCTGCCTTGTTGTACATTTGCATTCTTTTTTAACAGAAACCGTTTGATTTGGCGCGTCATCTATTTCAATACCCACGTGATTTCCGGTTGGAATCGGGAAGGACACTTCCCGGTTACCATATCGCCTATACCACCCTGGGGGAGATGAATGCGCAGAAGGACAATGTGGTTTGGATCTTCCACGCCCTCACCGCCAATAGTGATCCCGCGGAATGGTGGCCGGGGCTGGTAGGGTCAGGCAAACTCTTTGATCCTGAAAGGGATTTCATCATTTGCGCCAACATGCCGGGCAGCTGCTACGGAAGCCTCGGTCCGCTGGATCCCAATCCTGAAACCGGGAGTCCTTACTTCCACGACTTCCCTTTCTTTACCCCCAGGGATATGATTCGAGCCTACCAGCCATTGAAAGCTGAGTTGGGCATTGAGCGGGTCCGTGTCGGTATCGGGGGATCCATGGGGGGCCAGCAATTGCTGGAGTGGGCCATTGAGGAGCCGGATTTTTTTGAAAATATATTCCCGCTGGCTACCAATGCACAACATTCCCCCTGGGGAATTGCCTTCAATGCCTCCCAGCGGATGAGCATTGAAGCGGATGCCACCTGGAGGGAGCCGAGACCGGAGGCGGGGATGGAGGGGATGAAGGCTGCCCGCAGCATTGCCCTATTATCCTACCGTCATTATGATACCTACCAGAGCACTCAAAGCGAGGTGGAGGAGGGAAAGACCGACCAGTTTCGCAGTGAATCCTACCAGCGGTATCAGGGCGAGAAACTGGCCAAGCGGTTCAATGCTTTCAGCTATTATTTTCTGAGCAAGGGCATGGACTCCCATAATGTGGGAAGGAACCGCGGCGGGATTGCCGAGGCTCTGGGGAGGGTTAAGGCCAGGACCCTGGTGATCGGAATTGAAAATGACGTCCTTTTTCCTGTATCAGAGCAGCAGTATATTGCCTCCCTGGTACCCGGGGGAAGATTCAAGGCCATCCAGTCTCTTTACGGACATGATGGATTTTTGCTGGAATCCGGACAGATCCAGGAAATTATCACTGCATTTTTAGTCCGGAACCCGGTTGCAAAAATGCTTAATTCTTAAACTTATTTTGAACGTATGACAGCACACAGAAGGTTGACCATAGGTCTATTTGGATTCGGGGTAGTGGGAGAAGGGTTGTACAAAGTCCTGCACCAGACCGATTCTTTGAATGCCCAGATCAAAAAGATCTGTATCAAGGATCCCGGCAAAAAAAGGAATGCGCCGGAGGAGTTGTTCACTACGGACCGTGATGAACTTCTCAATGATGAATCCATCAATGTCATTGTGGAAGTGATCAGCGAAGCTGATGCCGCATTTGAAATTGTGTCTACGGCTTTGAAGAACGGGAAAGCAGTGGTCTCTTCCAGCAAAAAAATGATTTCGGAACATCTGACCGCCCTGCTGAAGCTGCAGATGGAAACGGGGCTCCCGTTTCTGTGTGAGTCCTCAGCCTGTGCTTCTATTCCGGTCATACGCAACCTGGAGGAATACTATGACAATGACCTGTTGCATTCGCTCAGGGCCATTGTCAACGGATCGACCAACTACATTCTTACCAAGATGTTTGAAGAGAAGCTGGATTTCAAGGCTGCGGTAATCCAGGCACAGCAGCTGGGATTTGCCGAAGCAGACCCCACCCTGGATGTGGAAGGATGGGACGCGGCCTATAAGTGGACCATCCTGCTTTGCCATGCCTATGGTATTGTAGCTTCCACCAGGGACATCCTGTTCACGGGCATCCAGAATGTCAATGAAAATGATGCGAATGTAGGAAGGGAAAAAAATTATGAGATCAGGCTGGTGGCCCAGGCCAAGAAGTTGTTGAATGGCAGGATTGCGGCATTTGTATTACCGCAGTTTGTAAAACACGACGACCACCTTTCCTTTGTCAAGAATGAATACAATGGGGTGGTGATTGAAAGTTCCTTTGCGGACAAGCAATTCTTTTATGGCAAGGGCGCCGGCAGTTTTCCTACGGCATCCGCCGTACTCAGTGATATATCTGCACTGCGGTATGATTACCGCTACGAATATAAAAAACTCTATCACCACACCCCCAACCAGCTCACCCAGGATTTCTATGTGAGGGTATATCTCAGCTTTGATGAATGGAGCTATATCCCCAGGGAAAAATTTGAATGGATTGAAGAATGGCATGCCCAGGAGGGAAGGAAGTACCTGATTGCGGTCATTCATTTCCGGCACCTGGCCGAAGACGACTGGTGGAAAAAGCACAATACCTCACTCATCCTTGCTCCGGATCCCATTATTGAGGACATGGAACTGCGCAAGCTTAAAAAGAAGAGCCTGGAACTGGCAGGAATAAGCTAGTAAGGTCCTCCGATTTGCCTGTTAGGAGCGAAGTATCCGGGGGGGAAAGGGGGTATCGCCAAGTCAATCATGTAAATTTTGCGGGGATTTTGCATTTAAGTGCGAATTTTCTATTTTTGTCGACCAAAGCTAATTATTTGTCGATAAATTTAATTTGGCCGCACATTATTAAGCCAATTTTCAAGTAACTGTAATAAATCTATAAGTACAATTTCACACCTTTATGAAAGAACCTGAAGTAATGCACAGACATGATTTCGTTTTTATAAAGTCGGAATATAAAATTGTCAAGATTAAGTTTGACGATATCTTGTTTTGCAAGGGGATGAAGGATTATATACAAATCCATGTAATGGGTAAGAGCAAACCGGTAGTGACCCTGAAGAGCCTGAATACTTTTGAGAAGAAACTGCCCGCCCATAAATTCATCAGGGTGCACCGTTCCTATATAGTATCCCTGCTTCATATTGATTCCATTTCCAAGAATGAAATTTCTATCGGAAAGGAGATTGTGCCTATCGGCAGCATCTTTAAAAATGACTTCTTCCGGATGGTGGACTTGAATTCATAGAAAATGCCGTCCTTTCGGGACGGCACTCACTAATACGTTATTTTCAGCGAATCTATTTCTTTTTTGGTAAGCGAGGGAAGCTTTCCGGAGCTGATCTTGATGATCACGAGATTGGCTGCCTTGAGCGCATCTTCCCTGGTTCGAAAGGTTTTGTATCCCTGTATGGCCGGAATAAAATCCTGGTGGATATATATCTTATGATCTGCGATGATATTGTATCCCCACCCGGTCTGGGTCTGTATGGCCTGGGCTTCCACGAACACCTTGTCCTGCTTTTGGGAGGGAGGTCCTGAATGATCCCCTTCGGGCCAAAAATAAATACCCGCTATGGAAATTCCTGTGACCAGGATAATTCCTATGAGGATATTGCGCCCCTTCCTAGTCATTGGCATTATAGGCCTGATCGGGGAAGAA
Source organism: Bacteroidota bacterium (assembly GCA_021780705.1). Taxonomy (GTDB): domain Bacteria; phylum Bacteroidota; class Bacteroidia; order Chitinophagales; family Chitinophagaceae; genus Ginsengibacter. The sequence goes on along the minus strand of JAJXYG010000288.1, from coordinate 261 downwards.
CTGTCTTAAATCATCAAATGGATAGGTGCTGCTTCTTCCGGTAGTCACATATCCGCCCTGGGATACACTGAACCCTACGGCTCCCTGGCGGGCTGCTCCTTCAAAAGCGGTCTTATTGGTCCACAGGTCGGTAGCAAAATCATATTCCCAGGTGGAGGTGGTCAGTGCGCCTGAATTTTCCCCGGTGGTGACATAGGCTTTGCTGCCCACAATAAATCCTACCCCATTGTCCCGGACAATATTGGTATAATTGTCGTCATA